>NZ_JBZXYT010000007.1:0-133422 GCF_059391765.1 Brachybacterium sp. SYSU DS0246
ACCAGGGCCTCCTACGAATGTGCGCACCCCGGCCGCCCATCGACCAGGGTGATCCACGAGTCTTCATAGCGGGGCCCTGGGCCACAAGACCTCTCAACCCCGCCACCCTCATAGCGTCTGAGCGGCAGAGCAGGGGACGGGCCTCGACGCGGCGCCACGGGCGGAGCACGTCCTGAGCGGCATCAGACGGCGCGAAGCACCGCCACGACCTTGCCCAGGATCTCGGCGTGGTCCCCGAGGATCGGGGCGAAGGACGGATTGTGCGGCATCAACCAGACGTGGTCGTCACGGCGGGCGAACGTCTTGACGGTGGCCTCGCCGTCGATCATCGCCGCGACGATCTCGCCCTTCTGCGCCTCCTGCTGGCTGCGCACGACCACCCAGTCCCCGTCGCAGATGGCGGCATCGATCATCGAGTCGCCTACGACCTGCAGCAGGAAGAGGTCCCCATCGCCCACCAGGCGCGAGGGCAGGGTGAAGACGTCCTCGATCTGCTCCTCGGCGGTGATGGGGACGCCGGCGGCGATCCGGCCGACCAGTGGGACCGAGACGGAGTTCGCGGAGACCTCCGGAACCGGCGGCGGCTCGGGGGCCCCATCGTCCTCGGGCAGGAACACCTCCATCGCGCGCGGACGCTTGGGGTCGCGGCGCAGGAACCCCTTGCGCTCGAGGGCCTGCAGCTGATGGGAGACCGACGAGGATGAGGTCAGGCCGACCGCGTCACCGATCTCCCGCATGCTCGGCGGGTACCCGCGTGCGGCGATCGCGGCATTGATGGTCTCCAGCACCAGGCGCTGACGCCGGGTGAGCCCGGCGGTCGCGGCGTCGGCCGGCGCGTCGCCCCGTGCCCTGGTCGGCTGACTGGGGGTGGGGATGCTCGACATCATCGGGCAGGCCTCCTGGCTTCGTCTGTCGGACCCTCGCGGTTCCGTTGTCCTGTCACCCAGCGTAGGGCGGCACGCACCGGATGCCAAACACCTGTTCGAGGTTTCCCTTGCGTGTCGCGCGGCGATGGGGCTACAGTCGCACACACATTCGATCGAACAGGAGTTCGGACATGCGTACGGAAACAGCCGCTGTTCTCCCCTTCCCGCAGCGCCGCACCGAGCCGGGCGAGGGCGCCGGTCGAGCGAACGTTCGACTCGAGGTCAGTCGCCGCGGGCGCCTCGTGCTGATGATGATCGCCTTCGTGCTCGGCCTGCTGGTGGCCGCCGCTGCGCTGCTCGCCTTCGACGTCCCGTTCGCGCTCGCCGACTCCGAGGACGAGCAGCAGGTCACGGTGACCGTCGAGGCCGGGGACACCTTGTGGGGGTACGCCGAGCAGTACGCTCCGGAGGGGATGAGCCCGCACGAGTTCGTGACCGAGGCGCGCAACCTCAACCATCTGCCCACCGGGCGCATCACCGCCGGCCAGCAGATCGAGCTGCCGGCCGCCGAGGGCGCGGCCCACTGACACTCCGGGTGCCGGCCCGACGTCCGGGACGCGGCGGTATCCTGAGTGGATGCACTGCCCGTTCTGCCGCCATCCCGATTCCCGGGTCGTGGACTCCCGCACGTCGGACGATGGCGCGACCATCCGGCGCCGACGACAGTGCCCGAACTGCTCCCGGCGCTTCTCCACCTCGGAGACCGCATCGCTGTCGGTGCAGAAGCGCTCCGGTGTGAGCGAGCCGTTCAGCCGCGCGAAGGTGATCTCAGGCGTCCGCAAAGCCTGCCAGGGCCGGCCGGTCTCCGATGACGAGCTGGCGATGCTCGCCCAGCGGGTCGAGGAGGACATCCGCGCCAGCGGCCAGGCAGAGGTCGAGGCTCACCAGGTGGGTCTGTCGATCCTGCAGCCTCTCCAGGAACTCGACCTGGTGGCCTACCTCCGGTTCGCGAGCGTCTACCAGGACTTCGACTCGCTCGACGACTTCGATGCGGCGATCGCCCGGTTGCGGGCCGAGGGCGGCGGCACGGCCCGGGGCGCAGCGAGCCCGGCAAGCTCGGACTGACCCGCGGCAGGTGCGGACCGACCGGCGCGAGTGTCGGCTCGAGCCCGATCCGACGCCTCTCCGGGAGCCCTCGGATCGACGGATTATGTGGACGTGGTTCAGGACCACGGCCGGCTGTGCATAGGATATCCCTCGTGCACTCACGCAGTGCACACCTGATCGGCGGTCGTGGAGGGGAAGCCACGGCCGCCGATCCCTCTCTCAGGCCGGCTCGATGCCGGGCGGCAGATCCCGGGCGTGGACGATGCCGAGATGCTGCGTGGTCCGCGTCATCGCGACGTAGAGACCCCCGGCGCCGTGGTCCTCGACCAGCTCGGCCGGCTCGACGATGATCACGCCGTCGAACTCCAGGCCCTTGGCCTCCTGAGCGGTCATCACGGCGACCTCGTCGTCGACACCCGCAGACCCGCCGCCCACGCTGGGCAGGTCCGGGCGCGAACTCAGATCCTTCAGCATGGCAGCCGTCCGCCCCTCGGCCGTGATGACGGCCAGCCGTCCGATCCCGTCGGCGTGCGCGGCGGCGACCGCATCCCCGGCCCGCTGTGCCAGCTCCGGCTCCGCCGCGCGCTCGATGAGGGGGTCCCGATCGCCCTCGCGCACCGAGCTGACCGTCGTCACCGGCAGGTCGTGAGCCGTCGCCATCGCGACCGCTCGATCCATGATCCGGCTCGGAGTGCGGTAGTTCACAGTCAGGCGCTCCACCTGGAGCCGATCCTGCACGTAGGGGCCGAGCGCATCGGGCCACGACGCCGTGCCGCCGGCCGAGGAGGTCTGGGCGACGTCGCCGACCACGGTGAACGACTTGGTGGGGGCCCGTCGCATCAGCGCGCGCCAGCTCATCGGGGAGTGCTCCTGCGCTTCATCCACCACCACGTGTCCGTAGGTCCAGCTGCGCTCGGAGGACGCCCGCTCGGCGAGCGTGCGGCCGTCCCGCAGCTGACTGACCTGGTCGGCGAGGTCCTCGGCGCGCACGATGCCGGAGGTGTCGATGTTCTCGATCACCTTGCGGGCGTAGTCGACGTCGGCCTCGCGCCGGCCGGCGGCCTCGCGGGCACGTGCCTCCGCCGGCGCGGCATCCTCCCCGAGGAGTTCGGCGACCTCGTCGAGCAGCGGGATGTCCTCGACGGTCCACGGGGAGTCCTTGGGGCGCACCAGCACGTCGACCCGGTCGGCCAGCGACCGCGGAGCTGCGGCCCGCAGCCGGTCGGGCCGGGAGAACAGGATCCGCAGGAAACCCTGCGGGGTGTAGGGGAGCCAGGCGAGATTCAGCTGTCGCTTGATCTCGGGGTCATGCCGCAGGTCCGAGAGCAGATCCGGTCGGTCCTCCGGGACGACGGTGTGTCCGCGGGCCTTGAGAGCCTTCTCGTAGCTCTCGACGAGGCGGTCCATGGCGGCTCGCACGAACACGGCGCGGGCGGCGTTGTGGGGCTTGTGGGTGGCACGTGCCTCGCGGCGGGCGGACCGGATCGCATCCCGGGTGAGCGTGAGCGGCGTGCCGTCGATGCGCAGCGTGATGTCGGACGCCGGGACCACCTGGCGCTGCTTGACGGCACGGGCGATCAGCTCGGCCATGGCGACGTCGCCCTTGAGGCGAGCGACGTCATCGGTGTCATGGACGAACGTCTCGATGCCGGGGAAGAGCTCGCCGGGGGTCAGCATGACCACGCCGGATTCTCCGAGGCTCGGCAGCACGCGCTCGATGTAGCGCAGGAACCCCGGGGTGGGGGCCATGATCAGCACGCCGGAATGCTCGAGGCGGCGACGGTGGGTGTACAGCAGGTAGGCGGCGCGGTGCAGGGCTACCGCGGTCTTGCCCGTGCCCGGCCCGCCCTGGACGACGAGGACACCACGGTTCTCGGAGCGGATGATGCGGTCCTGCTCGGACTGGATGGTGGCGACGATGTCCCCCATGCGCCCCGTGCGCTGGCCCGAGACGGCTGCGAGCAGAGCTCCCTCGCCCTGGAGCACCACGTCGTGATCCTCGTTGTCCAGGACCGACTGGTCCAGCACGTCGTCCTCGAGACCGACGACGGTCCGGCCGCGGCTGATCAGGTGCCGGCGCAGGCGCACTCCCTGACGGTCGGTGCTGGTGGCCTGGTAGAAGGCGGCCGCCGCAGGTGCGCGCCAGTCCACCAGGAGCTGCTCGCGGTCCGGGGTGAACAGGCCGATCCGGCCGATGTAGCGGCGGGCCTCGTCCTCGGTGTCGAGGCGGCCGAACACGACGCTGCGGGCGACCGAGCGCAGCAGGGCGAGCCGATCCTCGTACAGCGCCATGAACGAGTCGCGCTCGGACCGATTCTGGTGCGTCGATGCGTGCTGCGAGGCTTGGATCTGGTCGAGATTGCCCTCGACCTGGCCGATCAGTTCATCCAGTCGCTCGTAGAGCCGATCGGCGTAGGCCTGTTCACGCGCGATCTCCCGAGCGATCTGTCCTTCAGCGTCGTCCACGGACCTGTTCCCCCTGACGGTTGATCCTCACGCCCCGCCGCGCCGGGCGGACCCGGGGTCGGCGAAGCACGGTGGTCCATTATGGTGGACGGGTCTGGGTGTGCGTGCCATCCGGTACGTGACATCCAGCCGGCCGCGAGGGAGGAGACGCCGATGCGTGACCCGCGTGACCTGTACCGGTTCGAGTCCGCCGATGTGCTGGCGGCAGTGCCCCGTACCGGTCTGACTCTGGTCCATGCCCTGCCGGGTCTGGTCGATGCGGGCAATGCCTGCAAGATCGCCTCCACGTACCTGCGTGATGAGCTGCGGCATCTGCGGCTCGTCTCGTTCGACATGGACGAGCTGCTGGACTATCGCGGCTCCCGTCCGCAGGCGGTCTTCGACGGGACGTCGTACACGAGCGTCGACGTCCCGGATCTGACTCTGTCGCTGATGTACGACGAGGCGGACCGTCCCTTCCTCTTCCTCGACGGGCCGGAGCCGGACCTCCAGTGGCGCCGGCTCGCCGAGGCGCTGATCGATCTGGTCGAGTTCTTCGAGGTCGAACGCGTGGTCGGGATGCAGGCGGTTCCCATGGCCGTCCCGCACACCCGTCCGATCGGTCTGTTCGCGCACGCCAACGATCCCTCCCTGCTGGGGCGGCCCCAGGCCCAGGGCACGCCCGCCCCCGGCACGAGCATGGGCGACGAGGACGGGGAGTCCTCGGAGATCGTCGTGCCGGCGGCGTTCGGCGCTCTGCTGGAGAACCGGCTCGGCAGTGCGGACCACCCGGCGATGGGATACGCGGCGCAGATCCCGCATTACCTCACCAGGACCGATTTCCCGGCCGGAGCCCTCGCGCTGCTGAGGCGGGTCAGCGGCGCGGCCGGACTCGACCTGCCCCTGGTCCACCTGGGAGATCTCACGGACGCGGCGACCGTCGCCCTGCAGGAGACCCTCGCGCAGAACAGCGAGGTGCGCCAGATCGTCACCGCCCTGGAGGAGCAGTACGACTCCACCGGTGAGGACGGCGATTCCACGCCGATCGGGACCACGATGGACCTGCCGACGGCCGAGGAGATCGGGGAGCACTTCGAGCGCTTCCTGGCCGATCACGACGACGGCCCCGAGGATCCGCCCCGGCTGTGAGGACCGGGTCTTCGGGTCCGTGCGGCCCGGGTGCCGCCTGCCCGCACCGTGAGGCCGAAGTCGCCCCTCAGGCGCTCTCTCCCGCGTCGGCTCCGGTGCCAGGGACCGCTCAGTGCGTCCGGTCGGCACTGCGGAGTTCGTTACGCCTTCGTGACCGTGCGTCGCGGAACTCCGTGTGAACGGGGCCACGGCCGTGACAGAATGGTGGTGTTGCGGTGATGCAGGTCCAGCAGGAAAGTCCGTCGACGGTGCCTCGGCACAGCAGTACGGCATGCACCTGACGCCACCCGCCTCGGCGGGGGACGGCTTCACGCGGCACCGCGATCGCGCATTGCGATCGTTGATGGACGACACAGAAGGTGACAGGTATGGCACAGGGCTCGGTCAAGTGGTTCAACGCCGAAAAGGGCTACGGATTCATCGAGATCGACGGAGGCGGCGCAGACGTCTTCGTGCACCACAGCAAGATCGACATGGACGGCTACCGCGCCCTCGACGAGGGTCAGCGCGTGGAGTTCGAGGTCAGCCAGGGCGACAAGGGGCCGCAGGCCGAGCAGGTTCGCCCCCTCTGATCCACGGCAACTCCCCGAATCTCACGGGCCGGGCAGGAGCATCGCGCTCCTGCCCGGCCCGTCGTCGTCCGGGCGGTCACCGGGATGGAGCACCGGCCCGCCCCTGATCCTGGCCCAGGATCTTTCCTGCTCGAGCCAGGGCGGCGACCTGGGACGCCGGTGCCAGCCGTACCGAGACCGCATCCGACCGCAGCGCACGATCGATGCCCTCCGGCAGCGGCTGATCCGAGGCCACCAGGACGCAGTTGCCCCGGCGCTTGCCGGTCAGGTGCGCGGGCTCGGCGATGGCGCCCACGTACCCGAACACGGCCGAGAGGGTCGCGATCTCGTCGGCGAGCAGCCCGGTCCCGGGCGGTGCCGCACAGTTGGCGAGATAGATCCCTCCGCCGCGGAGCACCCGCGCCGCGTGCTCCGCGGCGTGGATGCTTATCAGCGGTTCGGGAGTGACCGGGCCGGAGAACACATCCCGGACCAGCACATCGAAGCGGTCATCGCGCCACGATTCCAACGCCGTCAGCGCGTCGTCGATGCGCAGGCGCAGCTGCGGCGAGCGCGGCAGGTCGAACCAGGTGCGCACCTGCTTCGCCAGCAGCTCGTCGATCTCCACGACGATCTGCCGGGAACGGGGGTACCGGGAGGCGATGGCCCGCGGCAGCGAGCAGCCGCCTCCGCCCAGGTGGGCGACCTGCAGTGCCCCAGCGGCGACGTCACCCTCGGCCTCGTACCCGGCCGGCCCGCCGAATCCCTCGTCGAGGACGAGCAGCATCCAGCGCATGTACTCGAATACCAGATGCTCGGGATCGGGGTTCAGCTGCGACGAGGGCACCCCGTTGACGTCCAGCAGCACGGAGCCGTCGTTCTCCAGGGTGAGCCGGGCGGTACCCGTGGAGACGGGGATGGCGGTGTCGAGCGGACCGAGGTGCTCGAAGGGGGCGTGACGCACACGCTGGCGACGGGGCATCGACCCACTGTAGGAGACCTCGGGTCCCGGCGCGCGGCGACCGTTCCTCCCCAATGCTCCGTCCTCCACTCGAAACAGCCGCGCGGCTCATCCGTCGGAGCCCGCCTCTAGCGTTCACGGTACGACGCAGCCACAGCGATCACGCGGATCGCACGGTCGGCTCGACGTGGACCAGGAGAGGAGCACCGATGAGCACCACGCAGTCCCGCCGGCGAGGAGACGCCTCCACGCTCTCGGCCGGCTCCCGCAGCCTGCGACTGCGTCTCGCGCACCTGGACCAGGACCAGGCAGATCTCGAACGCGCCCGCGATCTCCTTCGGCAGGGGAGTGCCGCGGCCGCCGACGATCCCCGCGAAGCGTTCGAACTGGTCCACCGCGCAGCGCTGCGTGGGGCGGGCGTGCTGGTCGCCCGCGCCAATCGCGACCGCCGCCGGAAGCTCCCCCTGAATGTGTGGACCGCGCTGGAACGCCTCGGCGGCCCGGACGCGGAGCGCGCGAGCCGCCTGACACCTCTGGTCGCCGAACGGGTCCGTCTGGACCGTGATCCGACGGCGATGCCCGACCCTCAGCTGCTTCGCCAGCATCTCGAGCAGACCGGGGAGCACCTGGAGGAGATCTCCGAGCGCGTCCTCGCCGACCTGCCCGCGCACATGACGGCACTGGCCGGCTGATCCGATCGCCGACCGCCAGGCGGGTCCCGGCACGGAGGTCCCGAGTAGAGTTCCGGCACGAAGGAGGTGCCGATGGACAGTGCACGCGGTGGACGCGAGGCGGGTGCGGCCGCCGGGGCCGCCCCGGAGGAGATCCCCGGCATCCTGCACCTGGACATGGACGCCTTCTTCGCCTCCGTCGAGGTCCGTGACGATCCCGGCCTGCGCGGCCTTCCCGTCGTGGTCGGGGGATCGGGCGCCCGCGGAGTGGTGGCGGCCGCGAGCTACCCCGCCCGCCGCCGCGGTATCCGCTCGGCCATGGCGATGTCCACGGCGCGGCGCCTGGCTCCGGATCTTGTGATCATCCCGCCCCGTATCGATCGCTACCGCGAGACGTCGGCGCGCGTCATGGAGCTGTTGGCGTCCGTGGTCGCCCAGGTCGAGCAGATCAGCATCGATGAGGCCTTCCTCGACGTCCGCGGCGCGCGCCGGCTCTTCGGGGAGCCCGAGGACATCGCTGCTCTGCTGAGGGGGAAGATCCGCGACGAGCTCGGGCTGCCCAGCTCCGTGGGCGGTTCGGTCTCGCGTCCTGTCGCCAAGATCGCGTCGGCACAGGCCAAGCCCGACGGCATGCTCATCGTGCCCGCGGCGCAGACCGCCGAGTTCCTGGCGCCGCTGCCGGTCTCGGTGATCTCGGGCATCGGCCCGAAGGCCGTGGAGTCCCTGGAGCGGATCGGGGTGCACACCGTCGGTCAGGTCCGCGAGATCCCGCTGACGACGCTGACCCGGGCGCTCGGCCCGCGGGCCGCGGAGGTGGCCAGGCTGGCCGACGGCAGCGATCGCACCGGGCTCGGGCAACGGGTGCGTGATAAGTCGCTGGGCACCGAGCGCACCTGGGACGAGGACCTCACCGATCCAGGAGAAGTGCGCCGGCGGATCACCGTGATGGCCGATGACGTCGCCCGGCAGCTGCGCCGTTCCGGGTTCGTGGCGCGGACCGTGGTGCTCAAGCTCCGCAGTCCCGACGGGACCACGATCACGCGATCCTCGAGCCTGGAGCATCCGACGGCCAGCGGAGAGAGACTGCGAGAACAGGTCGTCGCCGTCTGGGATCGCGAGCGGCACCGGCTGCGCAGGGTCCGTCTGGCCGGGGTGCGGGCCACCCATCTGGAGCCGGCCTCCGGTGCTCCCATCCAGCATGAGCTGACCGCGCGGTCCGCAGGCTGGCACGACCTCGAGGCGGCTATGGACCGCACTCTGGACCGATTCGGGTCCTCGAGTCTCAGCAGGGGCTCCACGCTGGGCCCGCCGCCCGACGGGTCGCAGCAGACCGGGCCGGACCAGGGTTCGGCGCACCCCTGAGCGCAGGCGGCGGCGCCGGTGTCGCGCTGCTCGAGCGCGAGTGTTCCCATTACTCAGGAAGGGGCTCTAAACTGGGTGAACCGCCGACGAGGGCAGTGGTCCAGCAGGGCCCCTCCACGATCGGCGGCCGGGGCGCCGACCAGGCGCGAAAGGACGGGGACAAGGAGCGGGACCATGCCGCTGTCTGAACACGAGCAGAAGATGCTCGACGAGATGGAACGTCAGCTCTACGCCGACGATCCGCGCCTCGCGCGCGCTTTCACGCCGGCCAAGAACCCGCGTCGCAACGGGCGCCGGATCGCCATCGGGCTCGGAGGGGTGGTCGTCGGCCTCGGAGTCCTGGTCCTGGCCGTGGCTCTGCCCGCCGTCTGGCTCGGAGTGATCGCCTTCCTGGGGATGCTCGCCGGCGCGATCTACGCGGTCACCGCTCCCGGGTCGTCCACGCAGGATGACGGTTCCTCGGGCAACGGAGGCAACGGCGGATCCGGGCCCGGAGCCCCGCGCGGCGACAACGGTGGCACCTTCATGCGGAAGCTGGAGGAGCGCTGGGAGAAGCGGTCCGGGGACGACCCCCGACTGTGATCCTTTCCGCCCGCGGACTCCCGGGGCTCGATCCCTCCTGCCGGGGCTAGCCGCCGCCTGCCGGATCCTTCCGGTACGGGCTAGCAGTTGCCCGCGTCCGGATCCTGCCCGCAGAAGTTAGCTGCTGCCCCGGCCGGATCCTGCCCGGCGGTACTCCAGCGACCAGGCGCGGCGCATATCGCCGCGCCTGTGCGTGTCAGTACCGTCCAGCCGGAAACGCCCGCGCAGCACGCCGGTCGGAATCGCCCGCGCAGCACGCCGGTCGGAGGGCCCGCGCAGCGTGCCGACTGGACCCTGGCAGCGGTTCCCGACGCACTGGGCCCGACGACGCACACCCTGCTCCACCGATGCCCCGGCTCCCTCGAGCCGGGGCATCGTCATGCCCGGCGGGTGCTCCCTCCACGCCACGCCCAGGTGTTTCCCCCGGATTCCCCACATCCCTCCACCGGGGCCCTCCCTCTCGCTCCACCGCCATCCCCGCGTTCCTCTTCGCGCCGGCCGCGGCGCTGTGGCCTGCGACTTTGGTGAACGCGAGGCTCGGGCGTGCCGACGGCGCCCGGTCCCGCCGGGCACTGTGGCGGCCTCGCCAACGCGCCGCGCGGAGATTTCCCCCCACCTTGCACCACGTCGCTGACCTGGGGTGATGTGACGAAGTGCCGTCGTTCTGGGGGCAGGGGTAGCGGTATGTGGGGACTAGTGGGGTAAAGTGGAGCGCGTTGGGAGGAGATGGGTTTCGGATCGCACGAGTCACGGTGAGTGAAGGGGGGTCGAGATGTTCCTCGGCACCTTCACGCCCAAGCTCGACGAGAAGGGACGCCTGATCTTCCCGGCCAAGTTCCGCGACGAGCTCGCCTCGGGACTGGTCATGACTCGTGGGCAGGAGCACTGCATCGCCGTGTACCCGCTCGCCGAGTTCCGCCAGAAGCTCGAGGAGGCCCGTCGGGCGCCCACCACCGATCGCCGCACGCGCGACTACCTGCGTGTGCTGCTGTCCGGCGCGGAGGACGTCATCCCGGACAAGCAGGGCCGGATCACCATCCCGGGACATCTGCGCGGTTACGCGGACCTGGACCGGGAGTGCGCCGTCATCGGTGCACTCGACCGGCTCGAGATCTGGTCGCTCCCGGCCTGGGAGCGCTACCTCGAGCAGAAGGAAGAAGGCTTCGCCGAGACCTCCGAAGAGGTGGTCCCCGGCCTGTTCTGAGTTCCGCCCGAGGGACATCCGTCCTGTGAGACCTCTCGTCGTTCCCGCCCCGATGCAACTTCCCCGGCAGCGGGTCGGGAACGACGAGGAATCTGACAGGACGGCACCGCGACCAGGAACCCGGGGCCGACCGGGACGGAGCGATCCGCTCCCGGACCACGGCATCCAGAACACGGAACACCGACAGCACACACCGGACCCAGGGGAGGGGTGACATGGACGAGACGCAGCGCGACCTGCCCGCGGAGGACCGGCACGTCCCCGTGCTGCTCGAGACCTCGGTCGAGCTCCTCGCCCCCGCCCTCCAGGAGCCCGGAGCCGTCCACGTCGACGCCACCCTCGGGATGGGCGGCCACGCCGCCGCCGTCCTCCACGCCGCTCCCCAGGCCCGGCTCGTCGGGATCGACCGCGATCCGCAGGCGCTCGAACTCGCCCGCCGTCGGCTGGAGCAGGAGGGGCTGGGGGAGCGGGCCACCCTCGTCCACGCCACCTACGACGAGATCCCCGACGTCCTGGAGGAGCTCGGGCTGCCCGGCGCCCACGGCGTGATGATGGACCTGGGCCTGTCCAGCTTCCAGATCGACACCGCCGAGCGAGGCTTCTCCTACGCGGCCGACGCGCCGCTGGACATGCGGATGGACACCTCATCGGACGGCCCCACCGCCGCTGATCTCCTGCGCGAGCTCCCCGAGGCCGAGATCTCCCGCATCCTCCACGACCTCGGGGACGAGCGCTTCGCCCGCCGTATCGCCCGCCGCATCGTCGAGCGCCGCCAGGAGGCTCCGCTGACCCGCAGCGGCGAGCTGGTCGAGCTGCTGGACCGCGCGGTCCCCGCCGCCTCCAAGGCCAGCGGAGGGCACCCGGCCAAGCGCACCTTCCAGGCGCTGCGGATCGCCGTGAACCAGGAGCTCGAGATCCTCGCCTCCGCGATCGACTCCGCCCTGGACTGCCTGCACGTGGGCGGCCGCATCGTCGTGGAGTCCTACCACTCGGGCGAGGACCGCCTGGTCAAGACCGCCTTCGCGCGACGGACCCGGTCCTCGGCACCCCCCGGACTGCCGGTCGAGCTCGAGGAGCACCGGCCCACCTTCACCCCGCTCGTGCGCGGGGCCCTCCAGGCCGACGAGATCGAGCGCGTATCCAACGCCCGCGCCGGATCCGTCCGGCTCCGCGCACTGACCCGTACCCGATCCGCCGAGGGAGCACACTGAGATGGCCACGACGTCAGCCGTTCACGCCCCCGCCGTCCGCCCGGTCCGCAAGCCCGGGACGAGCGCCGCCCCGAAGCCGCGACTGACCGTCGTCGCCGCCCCGAAGGCCGCCGGCAGTTCGATGCCGTTCACCCTCCTGTGCACCCTGATCGTCGCGGCCACGCTCGCGGCACTGCTGTACATGAACATCCAGATGTCCGGCACCAGCTACGAGATCACCCGGCTGCAGAGCCAATCCCAGCGGCTGACCGAGGAGCGCCAGGCGCTCGCGGAGACCAATGAACGGCTCGGCACGCCGCAGGAGCTCGAGCGCCAGGCCCGCGAGATCGGCATGGTCCCGGTCAGCGATCCGGCATACATCGACCTCGACACGGGCGAGGTCATCGGTGAGACGTCCCCGTCGGAGCAGACTGAGGGCAATCCGGAACTCAAGGAGGTGCCTGCGGAGGCCGCCGTCCCGCAGGCAGAGATCTACGACGAGCCCGAGAGCTACCACGGCATGGGCAACGAGGGCAACGAGGGAGACTGACCATGGCGCGGTCCCGCAGCTCGCGCACCACCCGGGCCCGCCGGCCCGCGGGCGGGGCGCGCTTCCCCCAGGCCCGGGTCGGCGCCCCGGCCGTTCGTCACCGGTTGCTGATCTGCATGATCATGGTCGCCGTCATGGCACTGTCCGGACGGTTGATCTGGGTCCAGGGCCTGGACGCGAGCGCGCGGGCGCAGGAGGCGATCGAGCAGCGCACCGTCGAGCGCACCATCCCGGCTCTGCGCGGGGACATCCTCGACCGTGACGGCACCACGATGGCCAGCTCCGTCGAGCGCTACGACCTGTGGGTCAACCAGCGGCAGGTCGACGACTACAAGCAGATCGCCGAGGACGGGGAGGCCTCCGGCGTCGAGGCCGCCGCCCAGGAGCTGGCGCCCGTGCTCGACATGTCCGTCGCCGACACCGAGAAGGCCCTCACCGGCGACAGCGGCTTCAAGTACCTGCAGAAGAACGTCGACCCCAAGGTGCGCGACGCGGTGATCTCACTGCGGATCAACGGCATCGGCGCCGACCGCGTCGCCGACCGCATCTATCCCGCCGGGTCCGTCGGCGGCAACATCCTCGGCTTCGTCGGATCCGACGGCACCGCGCTGGCCGGCACCGAGCTGTCGTTCGACGAGGCACTCAGCGGCACCGACGGAAAGACCACCTACGAGCGCGGGGCCGGCGGTCAGATCATCCCGACCGGGAAGCAGGAGACCGCCCCTGCCGTCGACGGCAGTGATGTGGTGCTCACCATCGATCGCGACCTGCAGTGGAAGGCGCAGCAGATCGTCGCCGGAGCCGTGGATCAGTGGGGCGCCACCGGCGGCAGCGCGGTCGTGCTGAACGCCAAGACCGGTCAGGTGCTGGCCCTGGCCGAGCACCCCACCTTCGACCCCAACGACCCCGGTGCCGCCGAGGAGAAGAACCGCGGCAACCGGTCGATCTCCAGCGTGTTCGAGCCGGGCTCGACGGGGAAGCTGTTCACGATGTCCGCCGCCCTGGAGGAGGGAAAGGTGACGCCGGAGTCGCAGTACGAGATTCCCTACGAGAAGTACTTCGACGGGCACCGGATCAAGGACTCCCACTACCACGAGCACCAGCGGCTCACCCTCGCGGGCGTGCTCAAGCACAGCTCCAACGTCGGCACCGTCCAGGTCGCCGAGACCCTCTCCCCGGACACTCGCTACGACTACCTGCGCGCCTTCGGCCTCGGCGAGCCGACCGGGGTGGAGCTGCCGGGCGAGTCCGCCGGCATACTCCGCCCGGCCGATGAGTGGAACGGGCGCACCCGCTATACGACATCGTTCGGACAGGGGTACAGCGTCAATGCCCTGCAGATGGTCTCCGCCGTCGGCACCTTCGCCAACGACGGCGTGCGGGTCCAGCCCTCGCTCATCGACGGCACCCGTCAGGAGGATGGCAGCATCGAGCCGGCTCACCAGGCCGAGAGCACCCGCGTGGTCTCCAGCGAGACGGCTGCGACGATGCGCGCCCTCATGGACAACAACGTCGAGGAGGGCTCCGCAGCCAGCGTGACGGGCTATGCCACCGCCGGGAAGTCCGGGACCGCGCAGACCGGGAAGGACACCTACACCGCCTCCTTCATCGGTTTCGCCCCGGCCGACGACCCCGACCTCGTGGTCGGCGTGTTCCTCTTCGGTCTGGACAGCTTCATCTCCGGGACCAAGTCCGCCTCCCCCGCCTTCTCCGAGCTGACCACCTTCGCCCTGCAGAACCAGGGCATCCCGCCCACCGGTCAGCCGGGCCGCGAGCTGGAGAACGAGTGGTGAGCGACGCCGTGCCCCCTGCTCCTCAGCCTCCCGCGGACTCTGCGGCCGACGGATCCCGCGACGCGGAACCGATCATCGACCCCGCTCGGCCCCGCCGGCCCGCAGGCGCGGGCGCAGGTGCCGTCGCGCGCGCACTGGGAGCCCCTGCGCCCGTCGAGGATCTGCCCCTGACCGGGGTCACCCTCGACTCCCGCAGCGTCCTGCCCGGGGACCTGTGGTGCGCGCTGCCGGGAGCCGCCGCCCACGGCGCCGACTTCGCCGTCCAGGCTCGCGAGCTGGGGGCGGTCATGGCGCTGACGGACCCCACCGGCGAGGAGCGCTGCCGCCGCGCCGGTCTGCCTGTGCTCGTGGTCGAGGACCCCCGGCGGGCCACCGCCGTCGCCGCGGCGCTGGTCCAGGGCAGGCCTGCCGACCACCTTCGCACCGTCGGCGTGACCGGCACCAACGGCAAGACGTCGGTGACCACGGTCGTGACCCGCGCGCTGGACGCCCTCGGCGTGCCCGCCGGCGTGATCGGCACCAGCGGCACCACCTACCGCTCCGCCGACGGGACCGAGCATGCCGTCTCCACCGTGCGCACCACGCCTGAGGCCCCCGAACTGCACGGCATCCTCGCCCGCATGCGCGAGGACCGCGTGGAGGTCGCCTCCATGGAGGTCTCCAGTCACGCCCTGGTCCTCCACCGGGCCGACGGTCTGGTCTTCGACATCGCCTGCTTCACCAACCTCAGCCAGGACCACCTGGACTTCCACGGCTCGATGGAGGAGTACTACGCCGCCAAGCGACGCCTGTTCACTCCCGAGCACTCGGCCCGCGGCATCGTCTGTTTCGACGACGAGTGGGGCCGGCGGCTGGCCCGCGAGGCAGAGGTGCCCGTGACCACCTATGCCACCCTGCCCGGGGTGCAGGCGGATCACACCGCTAGCGACATCCGCGCCGAGGAGTACGGCAGCACCTTCACCGTCCACGGCCCCGAGGGGACGCGCACGCTGCACGCCGCCCTCCCCGGCCGCCACTACGTCGCCAACACCCTCGCCGCCGAGCTGCTGCTGGCCGCGGTCGGGCACAGCGGCCCCCACGTGACCCGCGCCCTCGCCGAGGCCGGCACGGTGCCCGGTCGGATGGAGCTGGTGGCCCTGGAGCCGGTGCGCGGCGTGGTCGACTACTCCCACACCGCCGACGCCCTCGAACAGGCGCTGAGCACCCTGCGCACCGTCCCGGGCACCCGACGGCTGCTGGTCGTGATGGGAGCGGGCGGGGACCGTGACCGCAGCAAACGACCGGTCATGGGCGAGGTCGCCGCCCGCCTCGCGGACGTGGTGATCATCACGGACGACAACCCCCGCACCGAAGACCCGGCCGAGATCCGCCGCGCCGTGCGCTCCGGCATCCCCGCAGGGACGAACGCGCAGGTCCACGACGTGGAAGGACGGGGCGACGCGATCGATCTCGCCGTCCGACTGGCCGACGTGGCAGACACCATCCTCGTGGCGGGCAAGGGGGCCGAGGCCGGACAGCAGATCGGCGGTATCGTCCATCCGTTCGATGACCGCCTCCGGCTGCGCGACGCGCTGGCCGCGCGCGGCGGATCGGGCGCCGACGACACCGACGGAGGACGCTGACCATGCTCACAACCACGGCACGGGAGATCGCCGACATCACCGGCGGCCGACTGGTGGGCGGAGCGACCGGGGACGAGACCGTCACCGGCGAGGCCCGCATCGACTCCCGCGAGGTCACCACCGGTGACCTCTTCGCCGCCTTCGCCGGCGAGCACGCCGATGGCCACGACTACCTCGGCGTCGCCCGTGAGGCCGGCGCCGCGCTCGCGCTCGCCTCCCGAGACCTCGGGGTGCCCGCGGTCCTGGTGGAGGACGTGCGCGAGGCCCTGTCCCAGCTGGCGCGGGCCCAGCTCGCACGGGCCCGGGAGGTGGGCCCGGACCTGGTGGTCGTGGCGATCACCGGAAGCGCCGGCAAGACCGGCGCCAAGGATCTGCTCGGCACGATCCTGCGCACACAGGGGCCGACGATCGCACCCGTCGGCAGCTTCAACAATGAACTCGGACTGCCGCTGACAGTGCTGCGGCTGACCAGCGAGACCCGTTTCCTCGTCCTCGAGATGGGCGCCCGCGGCATCGGGCACATCGCGGCACTGACCGCCATCGCGCGCCCCGACATCTCCCTCGTCCTCAACGTCGGCAGCGCCCACCTCGGCGAGTTCGGCAGCGTCGAGGCGATCGCGACCGCCAAGAGCGAGCTCGTCGAAGCGCTCGAGGCGACCGGACGGGCGGTCCTGAACGCGGAGGACCCGCGGGTGGCGGCGATGGCGTCCCGCACCGCCGCCGACTCCCTGATGTGGGGCTTCACCTCCGGCGACGTGCGCGGGGACGACCTCACCCTCGACGACGAGGCACGGATCCGCTTCACCCTCGTCGTCCCCGAGGGAGTGACCACCCTGCGCGGCGAGCCGATCCCGGCCGGGCGCTTCCCGGTCCGCCCCGACCTCCTCGGCGAGCACCTGGCCGCCACGGCGGTGGCCGCCCTGAGCGCGGCGCTGGCCGCCGGGGTGGACCCCGCGGCCGCGGTCGCCGCGCTGGACGGTGCCAAGCTCGCCTCCGGCCAGCGCATGGAGGCCATCCGCGCGGGCGGCGCGCTGATCATCGACGACGCCTACAACGCGAACCCGGATTCGATGCGGCACGCGCTGAAGACCCTGGCCCACCTCGGACGGGGGCGCCGCACCATCGCGGTCCTCGGCGAGATGCTCGAGCTCGGCCCGGACTCGGTGCGTCTGCACGACGAGATCGGCCGGCTGGTGGTGCGGCTGAACATCAGCCAGCTGTATGTCGTCGGCGACGGCGCGGCCCCCATCCACCATGGCGCGAGCCTCGAGGGCAGCTTCGGGGGCGAGTCCGAATACCTCGAGACCGTGGAGGATGCGATCGCTGTGCTAGAACGTACGGTGGCGCCCGGAGACGCGGTGCTGCTGAAGTCGTCCCGGGACGCCGGCCTGCGGCAGATCGCCCAGCCACTGATCGCGCACCTGGAGCGGCAGGTTCAGCCCACCTCGCGGGCGGATGGAGGAGACGACGCATGATCGCGATCATCATCGCGGGCGCCGGTGCCCTCATCCTCTCTATCGCGGGGACCCCGCTGTACATCAAACTCCTGGTCAAACGCGGCTATGGCCAGTTCATCCGCGACGACGGACCCACCTCGCACGCCACCAAGCGCGGCACGCCCACCATGGGCGGCGTGGCGATCATCCTGGCCACGATCCTCGGATACTCCCTCTCCCACCTGGTGCTGCTGACGCCCCCCAGCGTCTCGGTCCTGCTGGTGCTGTTCCTCATGGTCGGTCTCGGCGTCGTCGGCTTCCTCGACGACTACCTCAAGATCTCCCAGCAGCGCAGCCTCGGTCTGCGTCCCCGCGCCAAGCTGCTCGGCCAGTTCCTGGTCGCGACCGCGTTCGCGGTGCTCGCCCTGCTGTTCCCCGACGGCGAGGGCAACACCCCGGCCTCGACCCAGCTGTCCCTGGTGCGGGACATCCCCTGGCTGGATCTCGCCTTCGGCGGGACCGTGCTCGGCTTCATCCTGTTCGCGATCTGGGCGAACTTCCTGGTCGCGGCCTGGTCCAACGGGGTGAACCTCACGGACGGGCTCGACGGTCTCGCGAGCGGGGCGACCATCATCTTCACCGCGACCTATCTGGTCGTGTGCTTCTGGCAATGGCGCCAGGTGTGCAACGTCGATCTCGACGCCGGGGGAATGGTGCGCTGCTACGAGGCCCGGGACCCCCTGGACGCCGCCGTGCTGTGCGCCGCGATCATCGGGGCCAGCGTCGGCTTCCTGTGGTGGAACACCTCGCCCGCCAAGATCTTCATGGGGGACACCGGCTCGCTCGCCCTGGGCGGCGCGATCGCGGGGCTGACGATCGTCTCCCGCACCGAGATCCTGGGCGCGATCATCGGCGGCCTGTTCGTGATGATCTCGCTGTCGGTGATCATCCAGGTCGGCAGCTTCAAACTCACCGGGCGGCGCGTGTTCCGCATGGCACCGCTGCAGCACCACTTCGAGCTCAAGGGCTGGAACGAGGTCACCATCGTGGTGCGCTTCTGGATCGTCGCCGGCATCCTCGCCGGGGTGGGCCTGGGCATCTTCTACCTCGACGCCCTGCCGAGGCTCACCTCATGACCGCGACCGCGACGGGGCCTGCCGGCCGGCCTCGCGCCGTCGAGGACCGGCCCTGGCCCGGGCTCGACGTGTCGGGACTGCGGATCCTGGTCACCGGCTTCGGCGTCTCCGGCTACGCCGTCGCGGACCAGACCATGCAGCGCGGTGCCCGGGTGCTCGTCGTCGACGGCTCCGAGACCCCCGCGATCCGCGAGCGGGCCCAGATCCTCGAGGTGCTCGGGGTCGAGGTCCGCCTCGGCCGGGAGCACACCCTCGCCCTTCCCCGCGACCGCGAGATCGACGTGGTGGTGACCTCGCCGGGATGGCGACCCGATCAGCCGCTGCTGACCGAGGCGGCAGAAGCCGGGATCCCCGTGTGGAGCGAGGTCGAACTGGCCCGCCGGATGCAGGCGCCCGACGGGCCCGCCTGGCTGGGGGTCACCGGCACCAACGGCAAGACCACGACGGTCACCATGCTCGAATCGATCCTGCAGCATGCGGGCCTGCGAGCAGTGGCCTGCGGCAACGTGGGGCTGCCCGTCATCGAGGCGGCGCTGGACCCCGAGGGCTTCGACGTGCTGGCGATAGAGCTGTCCAGCTTCCAGCTGCACTGGACCGAGCACCTGGACTGCGAGGCCGCCGCGGTGCTGAACGTCAGCGCGGACCACCTCGACTGGCACGGCGGCGCCCAGGAGTACGCGCGCGCCAAGGGCCGGATCTACGAGGGCGTGCGCACCGCCTGCATCTACACCGTCGCCGACGAGACCACCCTGCGCCTGGTCGAGGACGCCGACGTCGTCGAGGGCGCCCGGGCCGTCGGCCTGACACTGGGCTCACCGGGCCTGTCCGAACTGGGCGTGGTCGACGGGGTCCTGGTCGACCGCGCCTTCCTCGCCGAGCGTCGCAGCGCCGCGGCCGAGATCGGCACCCTCGCCGACCTCGAGCACCTCGGTCCGCACGGGGCCGGCCCCCACGTCGTGCTCGACGCGCTGGCCGCGGCGGCGCTGGCGCGTGCCTACGGCGTCCCGGCCCCAGCGGTCCGCGACGGACTGCGCGCCTACCGGATGGGCGGTCACCGGGCGGAGCAGATCGCGACGGTGGACGGCATCACCTTCGTCGACGACACCAAGGCCACCAACCCGGCCGCCGCGGCCGCCTCGCTCCGTGGGGCCGAGCGCATCGTGTGGATCGCCGGAGGTGACACCAAGGGCGCGGACCTCAGCGAGCTGGTCGCCTCCGCCCGCGATCGGCTGACCGGGGTCGTCCTGCTGGGACGCGACGAGGCGCCGTTCACCGCGGCACTGCGGCGACACGCCCCCGACGTCCCCGTGCGGCGCATCGATCCGGGTGACACTGACGATGCCGCCGGGCGCACCCGGCTCATGGAGGATGCGGTCCAGGCCGCGAGATCCCTCGCCACCGCAGGGGACGTGGTGCTGCTGGCACCGGCCGCCGCGTCCATCGACCAGTTCCGTGACTACGCGGAGCGGGGGGATCTGTTCGCGGCGGCCGTATCCCGACTGCCAGGAGCGAGCGCATGACGATCGACGAGACCCGTCAGACGCAGCGGACCCCGCAGGGGCAGCGGACCCGGCAGGGGCAGGATTCCCGCCGGTCCGCCGGTGTCGTCCGTCCCGACGAGGACCAGCCGCTGGGGAACATCGGGACCCGCGTGCGTGACGGCGTCGGCTCCTGGCTGCGGTCCCCGGCCCTGGACTTCTACGGACTCATCATCGTCGGGACCCTGCTGATCGGCGTGGGCCTGGTGATGGTCCTGTCCTCGAGCGCGGTCCTGAATATCTCGCGGGGCAACTCGGGGTTCGCCGGGCTGTTCCGGCAGGGCACCTTCGCGGCGATGGGGCTGGTCCTGCTCGTCGTCGCCGCCTGCCTCCCGACCGGGTTCTACCGCAAGGCCGCCTGGCCTCTGCTCGGCCTCGGGCTGGCGCTGCAGTGCCTCGTCCACGTCCCCGGTCTCGGGGTGGAGGTCGACGGCAACCGCAACTGGATCAGCATCGGCGGCCAGACCCTCCAGCCCTCGGAGTTCCTCAAGCTCGCCCTCGCCGTATGGCTGGGAGCCCTGCTCGCGACCAAGCGCCCCCTGCTCCACCGGCCCGGACACATGCTGTTCCCGCTGGTCCCCGGCATCGTCGCCGCGCTGGGCCTGGTCGTCCTCGGTCATGATCTCGGCACCGCGATGGTGATGTGTCTGCTCGTCGCCGGGGCCGTGTGGGTGGCCGGCGTGCCACGACGGTGGTTCCTGGCCGTCGGCGCCGCGGGCCTGGCAGGCGTGATCGCCCTGACCATCACCAGCGCGAACCGTATGGCCCGCATCGGCAACTGGCTCCATGGCACCTGCGAGGGCGACTCCTGCTATCAGGCCGAGCAGGGTCTGATGGGCCTGGCCGAGGGCGGCTGGTGGGGCGTCGGGCTCGGCGAGTCCCGCATGAAATGGGGCCGGCTGCCGGCGGCCGAGGACGACTACATCTTCGCGATCATCGGCGAGGAGCTGGGACTGCTCGGCACCCTCGGCGTGCTCGCCCTGTTCGCCGTGCTCGCCCTGATCATGTTCCGCATGATCACGCGGATCGAGGACCACTTCACCCAGATCACCATCGCCGGCATCAGCGCCTGGCTGCTGGGCCAGGCCTTCGTGAACATGATGGTGGTCACCGGCCTGCTGCCCGTGATCGGTGTGCCGCTGCCCTTCATCTCCTCGGGCGGTTCGGCCCTGCTCGCCTCCATGGCGGCACTGGGAGTACTCATCTCCTTCGCCCGCCGGGAGCCCGGCGCCCGCGAGGCGATCGGCGCGCGCATGGGGGCGGTGCGCCGTTCCATCAGCGTGCTGCCCGCACCGCGCGACGCCGCCGGGAAGTCCGACGCGCGCCCGCGCCGCGGCCGGGCCAAGGCCGGGCGGAGCTCGACATCGTCGAAGACCTCGACGGCAGGACTCTCGGGCCCCTCGGGGTCCTCGAAGCCCGGGGGCGCCCGGACGTCCGGCGGGCCCTCCGGGACCGGCGGCTCCCGGAAGCCCGCCGGCACGCACAACGCCGCGGGCAGCCGGAACTCCACCGGATCCCGCCAGTCCCGGGCGTCGCGGAAGTCCGCGCCGTCCTCACGGAGGACACGATGACCGCGCCCGCCCCCGTCCGCATCCTGCTCGCCGGCGGCGGCAGCGCAGGCCACGTCTCCCCGCTGCTCGCCACCGCCGCCCAGATCAGCCGGCGCACCCCGGCTGCCGAGGTGCTCGTGCTCGGCACTCCGGACGGCCTCGAGACCGATCTGGTCCCTGCCGCCGGCTACGAGCTGGCGACCATCGACAAGGTGCCCTTCCCGCGGCGCCCCGACGGCGCCGCACTGCGCTTCCCCGCCCGCTTCACACGCACATTGCGCGAGGTCCGCACGCTCCTGCGCGAGCGCCGGATCGACGTGGTCGCCGGTTTCGGCGGCTACGTCTGTCCGCCCGCCTACCTTGCCGCCGCCTCCGCGGGCCTGCCCGTCGTCCTGCACGAGGCCAACCGGCGCCCCGGCCTGGCCAACCGGCTCGGAGCCCGCCGCGCCGCCGCCGTGCTCACCGCCCTCGAGGGCACCAAGCTTCCCGGAGCCCGCCACATCGGCATGCCGATGCGGGAGGGCATCGCCCACCTCGACCGGGCCGCGCGCCGCGACGAAGCGCGCCGGGCGCTGGACCTCGACCCCTCGGCGCCGGTCCTGCTGGCCACCGGCGGCTCCCTCGGCGCCCAACGCCTCAACCGTGCCGTGGCCGAGGCCGCAGACTCCTTCATCGCCGCCGGCGCCCAGATCCTCCACATCACCGGCCGGGGCAAGGCCGACGGCCTCACCGGACGACCCGGTCACCGGGTCGTCGAGTACGTCACCGCGATGGAGGACGCCTACGCCGCCGCTGACCTCGCGCTGACCCGCTCCGGAGCCGGCACGGTCTGCGAGCTCACGGCGATCGGCCTGCCCTCGGTCCTGGTCCCGCTGCCGATCGGCAACGGCGAGCAGGCCCTGAACGGCCGCGACGTGGTGGCCGCCGGCGGCGCCCTCATGGTCGAGGACGCGGACCTCGATGCCGCCCATCTGCGCAACCACGTCCTCCCGCTCCTCCAGGACCCCGAGCGCCTGAGGACCATGGCCGACGCTGCCCGCGCCTTCGGCATCACCGACGCCGCCGAGGTCATGGCCGACGTCGTGACCGGCGTCGCACGCCGAGCCTGAGCCGGTCGCGCCCACCGCCCGGCTACGGTGACCACATGAGCCCCGTCGAAGCCCGCCCCGGCCATTGGGATCACCCGGCGCCGCGCTCCATCCTGCGCCCCGGGGACGTCATCACCCAGCCCAGCTGGCCGGCCGACCGCGCGGTCCGCAGCCTGCACGTGGTCCGCATCGGAGGCGCGGGCATGTCCGCTGTCGGCCGCCTCGCCCTCGAGGCCGGTCTGCAGGTCAGCGGCTCCGATTCCCAGGACGGCCAGTTCATCGGCCCTCTGCGCGAGGCGGGGGCCCGCATCGGCATCGGCTTCGACGCCGCCCTGCTGGCCGAGGACGTCGACGTGGTCGTGGTCTCCACCGCCGTTCGGCCCGACAACCCCGAGGTCCTCGCAGCGCACGAGCGCGGCATCCCCGTCATCCACCGTGCAGCCGCCCTCGCCGGTCTCCTCGCGGGCAGGGAACTGGTCGCCGTCGCGGGGACGCACGGGAAGACGTCGACCACGGGTATGGCCGTCATGGCGCTGCGGGGCGCCGGCCAGGATCCCGCCTGGGCACTCGGCGCGGCCGTGCCGGACCTCGGTCGCAATGCGGGATTCGGCGGCACCGGCGACCACTCCGCGCCTGGCAGTGACTCCGCGCCCGGCGCCGGCTCCGCGCCCGACGGCGCGACCGGACCCGGCGGTGGCATCGCAGTCATCGAGGCCGACGAGTCCGATGGGTCCTTCCTCGCCTTCTCGCCGCGTTCCCTGGTGGTCACCAACCTCGAGCCCGACCATCTCGACTTCCACGGCGACGAGGAGACCCTCACCGCGGCCTTCGACGCGCTGACCATGCAGATCGTGCCCGGCGGCAGCCTCATCGTCTGTGCCGACGATCCCGGCGCCCGCGCGCTGGGGGAGCGGGCCGCGGCTCGCGGCGTCCCGGTGACCACGTACGGCAGCGATCCCGGCGCCGACTGGCGGGTGCTGTCCGAGCGCGGCGGCGCGGCCGGGGCCGAGATCGAGATCGGGACATCCGCGGACCGGTACACCTGCGAGCTCTCGGTGGCCGGCCATCACAACGTCCTCAACGCGGTCGGGGCCCTGGCGGCCGTGAGCGCCGCCGTCCCTGACGCGGACGTCGGCGCGCTGCTGGGAGGCCTGGCCACCTTCACGGGGGCCTCGCGGCGCTTCGACGTCGCGGGCCTCGCCGGGGGAGTGACCGTCGTCGACGACTACGCCCACCATCCCCGCGAGGTCGCCGCCACCATCGAGGCCGCCCGCGGCATCGTCGAGACGCAGCAGCGCGGCGGTCGCGTGCTGGTCGCGTTCCAGCCTCACCTCTTCTCCCGCACCCGCGACTTCGCGGCGGACTTCGCCGCAGTGCTCGGCGGCGCCGATCGCTCCTGGGTGCTGCCCGTCTACGCGGCCCGCGAGGACCCCGACCCGGGCATCGACGCCCGCACCATCACCGCCCACGCCCCCGGCGCGAGTGTGCAGCCGCTGACGGCGAGCGACCAGCTCCCCGCGACCGTGCGCGAGGTCGCGCGGCCCGGGGACCTGCTGCTCATGCTCGGCGCGGGAGACGTCGTCGAGCTCACGCCTGCCGTGATGGCCGCCCTCGATTCGCCACGGGAGGAGACGTGATGGCTCGCCGCCCCACTGCTCCGCGGCCGGTCCGACCGACCCGGCCCGCATCCCCCGCGGCCCGCCCCGCCGCGACCCGGCGACCGGACGGCTCCTCACCGTCGGCGACGAGTCCCAGCTCCGCGGCGCCTGCCTCCCGGGAGCGGTCCTCGCCCTCGTCGTCCGCGGGATCCTCGGCGACCTCTGCTGCCTCGGCATCATCGCCCGCCTCCGCGAATCCGGCCGCGTCCACGACCTCACCGAACCGGCGTCCGGCGCCGCAGTCCCCGTCACCCGCGCCGGCGCGGACGAGGCCCACCGGGGCGCCGCGTCGCTCGGCGTCATCCCGTCCGGAGACTGCTGGCACCACAGGAACCGCTGGTCCGCGCGCGAGGAGCGTCGGTCGGCGCGGTGACGCCGGTCGCGGCACGGCCGGTGGCGATGGCGCGGAGGGCGGCTCCGTCGTCCCGGCCGCCGGTCGCTTCCGCGACCTCGTCGCGGGCCGCCCCTGGCGCCGCCGCCGCCGGGCGATCCTGGCCACGGTCTCGGCGCTCGCACTGCTGATCGTGGCAGGCCTCGCCACCGCGGTGTTCCTGCCCTCGCTCCAGGTCCGCGAGATCACCATCGCGGGGCTCGGCTACGTCGAGGAGCAGCAGGTGCGCGAAGCGGTCGAGGGCCATACCGGGGACAGCGTGCTGCTGCTGCCGGGCTCCGAGATCGCCGAGGACGTCGCCGGTGTCCCGGGAGTGGAGTCCGCGGAGGTCGAGCGTGCCTGGCCCGACGGCGTCCACGTCACCGTCACCGAGGCCACCCCGGTCGCCCAGCTGACCCGGACCGACGGGAGCACCGGGGTGCTCGACGCCCAGGGGCAGGAGCTTCCCGCCGCAGCGGCCGAGGGGGCCACTCTGGTGCCCTTCGTGCTCGATGAGAACTCCTCGGACCCCGAGGGCGCCACGGCCGCGATGAGCGAGGTCCTCGCCGCCATGCCGGAGACGCTGCGCGGGTCCGTCCAGAAGGTCTCCGCCTCCAGCGACAGCGATGTCACGCTCGAACTCGCCCTGGAGGACGGCGGCACCAAGACGGTCGTGTGGGGCGACGCGGCCGACTCCGAGCTGAAGGTGGATGTGGTCCAGGCACTGGTCTCCCAGCCGGGCGACGTCATCGACGTCTCCTCCCCGGTCGCCCCGGTCACGCGCTGATCTGCCCTCGCCGGCCCACGCTGCGAGCCGGAGCATCCACGGGCGGTGATCCATCCCGCCATCCGCGGCCGACACGCGCCCGTGGTGTTTGCGTGCACGTGTCCTCGTCCATAGCGTCAAAGGAAAGGAGAGGCGCCCCGAAGTCCGAACCTCGAGTCGAGGTTGAGGGTTCTTCGGCAGTCGGCGACCAGATGCGACGCAGGCCCCTCTCTGCAGGTGAACGACAAGAGCAAGGACCCAAACGTGGCCGGAACCCAGATCTCCCTAGCAGTCATCAAGGTCGTCGGCGTCGGCGGCGGAGGTGTCAACGCTGTCAACCGCATGATCGACTCCGGCCTGAAGGGCGTCGAGTTCATCGCGATCAACACCGATGCCCAGGCGCTCCTCATGTCGGACGCGGACGTCAAGCTCGACGTCGGCAAGGAGATCACCCGTGGTCTCGGTGCCGGCGCCGACCCCGAGGTGGGCAAGCGCGCCGCCGAGGACCACGCCGAGGAGATCGAAGAGGTCCTCCGCGGCGCAGACATGGTCTTCGTGACCGCCGGTGAGGGCGGCGGCACCGGCACCGGTGGCGCCCCGGTGGTCGCCAAGATCGCCCGCAGCCTCGGCGCGCTGACGATCGGTGTCGTCACCCGACCCTTCACCTTCGAGGGACGCCGCCGCTCCACGCAGGCGGAGTCCGGCATCGACGCGCTCCAGGCCGAGGTCGACACCCTCATCGTCATCCCCAACGATCGCCTGCTGTCTATCGCGGACAAGCAGGTCTCGATGCTCGATGCCTTCAAATCGGCGGACCAGGTCCTCTTGTCCGGTGTCCAAGGCATCACGGACCTGATCACCACGCCGGGCTTGATCAACCTCGACTTCGCCGACGTCAAATCCGTCATGCAAGGGGCCGGCAGCGCCCTGATGGGCATCGGCTCGGCCCGCGGGGACGACCGTGCCCTGCAGGCCGCCGAGCTCGCCGTCTCCAGCCCGCTGCTGGAGGCTTCGATCGACGGCGCCTACGGCGTGCTGCTCTCCATCCAGGGCGGCAGCGACCTCGGGCTGTACGAGGTCTCCGAGGCCGCTCGCCTGGTCCAGGAGGCCGCCCATCCCGACGCGAACATCATCTTCGGCTCCGTCATCGACGACGCCCTCGGGGACGAGGTCCGGGTGACCGTCATCGCCGCCGGCTTCGAGGGCGGCGGGCCCGCCCCGCGCGCGGAGACCCCGCCGCTGCAGCGCTCCGAGCCGATCCCCGCTCCGCGTGCCTCCTCACAGCAGTCGCAGCCGTCGGCCTCGGGCACGGAGCGGCCGGCCGCTGTCGGCGCGGGCGCCGGTGCGGCCGCCACGCCGGGTGCCTGGGGGCTGCCGCAGCAGACCTTCTCGCCGTCCCGTCAGGACCAGGCCGGATCCGCGACCGAGCAGGCCGGGTCCGCTCAGGGGCAGTACGGCCAGACCGGCCAGAACGGTCAGTCCGGCCAGTACGGTCAGGCCGCCCAGAGCGGTCAGTCGGGACAGAGCGGCCAGGCAGGTCAGAACGGCCAGGCGGAGGAGCACGGTCAGTCCGGTCACCACGGCGGGGAGCAGCAGGCCCAGCCCCCGCAGCAGGGTCAGGACGGCTCACAGTCGGCGCCCCGCACCCAGGAGGAGCCGGCGCGGCCCCCGCGCATCGAGGAGCCGCCGTCGGACGACGACGACCTCGATCTGCCGTCCTTCCTGAAGTGAGCTCAGCTCTCCCGGTGCGGGCCTCGCGACATCGCGGGGCCCGCACCCTGTTCACGGGGCGGACCGGGGGAGTGAGCACCGGAGACTTCACCGGGCTGAACCTCGCACGTCACGTCGGGGACGACGCGGAGTGCGTCGAGCACAATCGTCAGCTGGTGGCGGAGGCAGTCGGTGCGCCGCTCGTGTTCGTCGACCAGGTCCACTCGGCCGACGTCCACGTGCTGCCCGAGACGGGGCCCGTCCCCGCCGTCACGGCGGATGCGCTGGTCACGACCCGGCGCGACGTGGCGCTGGCCATCATGGTCGCCGACTGCCTGCCGGTTCTGCTGTCCGACCCGGTCTCGGGGACCGTCGCGGCGGCCCACGCCGGTCGCGCCGGGCTGCTCGGCGGGGTGCTGGAGAGGACCGTGGTCGAGATGGCGCGCTTCGGTGCCCGGCCCGGGGACGTGACGGTCACCGTCGGCCCGTCGATCTGCGGGCAGTGCTACGAGGTGCCGGAGCAGATGCGGGACCAGGCCGCCGAGCTCCTGCCCGCCGTCCATGCCGTGACCCGCTGGGGCACGCCCGCTCTCGACCTGCGTGCCGGGGCGGTCGCCGTGCTCACCGAGGCCGGGGTCCCGGCGGCCGCGATCGACGCAGGCGCTGCGTGCACACTCGAGGACGAGGAGTACTTCTCCTATCGGCGAGCGGCACGGACCGGTCGCTTCGCCGGCGTGATCCGTCGGGAGTGACCTCGCACGACACGGCCCCACGACACGCCGACCGCTTCCCGTGGAGGCGGAAAGCCCTGCTGTACTTTCTGGGGAGAAGGGCTTCCACGCACTCCCCGTGCTTCCCCGAAGCCCAGGTCAGCGTGAACAACGAACTGGGAGATCTGCGATGGGCAACTGGCGCAACGCCATGGTCGCACTCGGCCTCGCCAATGAGGTCGACGACGAATACTACGAGGACGAGCGGATCCGCCAGGACGAGGCGGCCGCTCCGGCTCGCCGCACCGAGCGTGGCCCGGAGCCCGCACCCGAACGGGAGGCCCAGGTGACCCCGATCCGACAGCGGTCGAACGTGGTGCCCATGGCGCCCGCAGTGGAGGAGTCGATGCATCGCATCACCACGATCCATCCGCGTTCCTACAATGACGCCAAGGCGATCGGCGAGTCCTTCCGTGACGGGGTCCCCGTCATCGTGAACCTCTCGGAGATGCAGGACGGCGACGCCAAGCGCATGGTCGACTTCTGCGCCGGGCTGATCTTCGGCCTGCGCGGCGACATCGAGCGCGTCACCTCCAAGGTCTTCCTGCTCTCGCCGGAGTTCGTCGAGGTCGACGGGGACACCTCGGCCGACGACACCGGCTTCTACAACCAGAGCTGAGCAATTCGGTGCAATTCGTCGCCGCGGTGCTGTACATCGCCGTCCTGGTGTACACACTCGTGCTGCTGGCACGTCTGGTCCTGGAATGGATCCAGGCCTACGCCCGTGACTTCCGCCCCTCGGGGCTGGTGCTGGTGCTCTTCGAGGTCGTCTACACGCTGACCGATCCGCCCGTGAAGGCACTGAGGCGCCTGATCCCTCCGCTGCGCCTGGGCCCCGTCGCCCTCGACCTGAGCCTGATGATCCTGCTCGTCGGCGGCTGGATCCTGCTCGCCGTGCTGGCCCCGCTCGCGCGCTGATGCGCGCGGCGTCCAGGACGTCCTCCAACATCCGCTAGGCTGTCGGCACCGCGCCGTACGCGCACCACGACCCCAGAACGACGAGAAGGTGACCCATGGCTCTGATGCCCGATGACCTGCTGTCCAAGCGGTTCACCCCGGTCCGGTTCTCCGAGGGCTATGACATGGACGAGGTGGACAACTACCTCGACAACGACATCCTGCCGCGCCTGCAAGAGCTGATCGACGAGAACAACCGCCTGACCAAGGAGCTCGAGGAGGCGCACAACCGCATCGCCGAGCTCGAGTCCGCGCCTGCTGCCGCAGCGGCCACCGACGCCCCGGTCGTCGAGGACGAGGCGGTCATCGACGAGACCCCGGTCTCGGCGACGGCGGATGTCGACGCCGAGACGACGGCTCAGCAGCCCGCGGTCGCGGAGGCTCCGGCCGAGGAGCCCGTCGCCGGCGCTCCCGCTGTCGCCGACCAGGGCAGCCCGGACCAGTCCGCGGCCGGCATCATCGCCCTGGCGAACCGCCTTCACGACGAGTACGTCAAGAACGGTGAGGACGAGCGCGACCGGCTCATCTCCGAGGCCAACGAGGAGCACCGCCGCATCGTCTCCGAGGCTGAGGAGAAGTCCCGCACCACGCTGGCCGAGCTCGAGACCAAGAAGGCCGAGCTCGACAAGACCATCGAGGGCCTGCGCACCTTCGAGCGCGACTACCGCAACCGTCTGCGCAACTACCTCGAGAACCAGCTCCGCGAGCTGGACACGAGCGAGACGCAGGACAAGCAGGCGAACTTCGGTCTGTGAACCACGCTGCTTCCACGCCGACGAGCGCCGGGCCCGAGGGGTCCGGCGCTCGCCGCCGTGTGAGCCGTCTCGTCGTCCTGACGGGGATGGCCGCCGTCGCCGCGGTGATCGCCGTGGCCGACCAGATCACCAAGGCATGGGCGGAGCACAACCTGACGGAGCTCGAGCCCCAGCCGTTCCTCGGTGAGGTCCTCCAGCTGACGCTGCTGTACAACTCCGGCGCGGCCTGGGGGATGGGCGCCGGGATCACCCCGGTGGTGACCTGCCTGCAGATGGTCATCGTGACCGGCGTGGTGATCTTCGCCGTGCGCGCGGTGCGTTCGCTCTGGTACACCCTCGCGCTCGGCCTGATTCTCGGCGGGGCCCTGGGCAACATCCATGACCGGCTGCTGCGCGACCCCGGCCCCTTCCGCGGCGAGGTCGTCGATTTCCTCGAGCTGCCCAACTGGCCCGTCTTCAACGTGGCGGACATGGGCGTCGTCGGCGGCGCCATCCTCATCGTGCTGCTGGGGGTGCTCGGCCATGCCGCCGATCCGGCCGAGGCCGAGGCACGAGCTGGAGCGGAGCGGGCAGAGACCTCGCCGTCCGCCGTCGACGGACCGAGCAGCGAGGACGGACCGAGCACGGACGACCGGCCGAGCACGCAGGACCGGCCGAGCACCGACGACGCATCGCCCACGGAGGATCCCCGGTGAGCTCCTCGCGCTTCCTCATGGTTCCCGACGGACTCGCCGGCGAGCGCGTGGACGTGGGCATCTCGCGCATGCTGGGCCTCTCGCGCAGCCGCGCCGCCGACCTCATCGACGGCGGCCACGTCGAGATCGACGGGCAGGCACCGTCACGCTCCACCCGTCTGGAGCCCGGGGCGATGCTGAACGTCGAGCTGCCCGATGAGCGTCCCGCCGCCGAGGTCCGGCCGATGATCGCCGAGGGCATGAGCCTGGTCCACCAGGACGACGACATCGTGGTGATCGACAAGCCCGTCGGCGTCGCCGCACACCCCAGTCCCGGCTGGTCCGGGCCGACGGTGCTGGGGCATCTCGCCGCCGCCGGCGTGAGCATCCGCACCAGCGGTGACCCCGACCGCCAGGGCATCGTCAGCCGGCTGGACGTCGGCACCAGCGGCCTGATGGTCGTCGCCCGCACCGAGCGCGCCTACACCACGCTGAAGGACTCCTTCCGTGCCCGCGAGGTCGGCAAGGTGTATCACGCCGTCTGCCAGGGGAACCCGGACCAGCCGCAGGGCACCATCGAGGCCCCGATCGCCCGCTCCCCGAACCACGACTACAAATTCGCCGTGCGCCGCGACGGGAAGCACTCGGTGACGCACTACGAGACGCTGGAAGCGCTCCACGGCGCCACGCTGCTGAAGGTGCGACTGGAGACCGGCCGCACCCATCAGATCCGCGTGCACCTGGCCGCGCTGCACCATCCGCTGGTGGGCGACCCGCTGTACGGCGCGGATCCGACGCTCGCGGCGCGCATCGGCCTGATCCGTCAGTGGCTCCACGCGATGGAGCTCAGCTTCGTCCATCCGGTCAGCGGCCGGGAGGTCACGTTCGTCTCCCAGTACCCGCGCGACCTGCAGGATGCGCTCGAGGCACTGCGCGGCAGCTGACCGGCCGTGGCAGATCCCGCCGCAGCACCTCGCGCGACGGCCACCGGTGACGCGCCCGAGTCGCGGAGCGGCTACCGTCGAGGCATGAGCGACGAGCAGACCTCCGGTGCGCTGACCCCATCCCGGGACGCGGCCCTGGCAAGGCCCGACTTCCCCTTCGCCCGGGTCGCGCGCCGCCTGGGCATCGACCCGGCCGGCGCAGAGGTGACCCTGCGCGACGACGATCGCGCCCGCGCAGCGATCGCGGAGGCCGCCCGCGCCTACCTCGAGGCCGACGACGCCCGCCGGGCCGGCCGGTCGCCGTCGACGCCCATCGCCCTGGACCCGGACTTCCCGACCGGGGTGGGTATGGCGCTGGTCGGCGCAGCGGTGCTGTGGGACGCGCGCGAGCTGGTGCCGCGCATCGCGCTGCGCGTGGCCAAGGACCATTACGAGGACGGCGCCGACGAGCTCGCTGCGAGCTACATTGCCCTGGTCCAGGAATCGGTCGACCCCGGCGAGAGCAGCACGGACGATGCGTCGGCATGGGCCGCCCAGTCCCTGCTGGTCGCCGTGCTCCAGCGCTCCGGCGACCCGGCCCAGGCCGACGAGATCGCGCGTGACCTCGCCGCCCACGCGATCCCCCTGGACCTGTGGCGCGGTGACGACCCGACCCTCCCGGACGACTCGATGGCCTGGCACGGCGGCGCCTTCGTGGGCGGCATCCCCCCTCGCCGCGACGAGCGCAGCCTCAGCTTCGAGGACGTCCACGACTACATGAACACGCTCCTGTCGGACATGCGCCGCGAGCAGGAGGCCGAAGGCGACGACTCGGGGACCTGAGCCCGCTATTCCCGACACGCCGGACTCGCCGAGGTGACCTCCCCGACGGGTCGGACCGGCCCCGGCGCGGCGCGTCGCAGGGCCTGACTGGCTACCCTGGAACGCATGTCCGACGACTTCGTGCACCTCCACGTCCACACCGATTACTCCCTGCTGGACGGGGCGGCGAAGATCGACAGACTCGTCGAGGAGACGGTCCGCCAGGAGCAGCAGGCCGTGGCCATCACGGACCACGGGTACCTGTTCGGCGCCTACGAGTTCTACAAGACGGCGAAGAACGCCGGGGTCAAGCCGATCATCGGGCTGGAGGCCTATGTGACGCCCGGGACCAGCCGTCACGATCGCACCCGTGTCCAGTGGGGGACCCGCGAGCAGCAGATCGCCGGGGACGATGTCTCCGCTCGTGGCGCCTATACCCACATGACGCTGCTCTCGCGCAGCACCGCGGGCATGCACAACCTCTTCCGGCTGGGCTCGGAGGCCTCGCTGGACGGCCAAATGGGCAAGTGGCCCCGGATGGACCGCGAGATCCTCTCGAAGTACTCCGACGGGCTGATCGCCACCTCCGGCTGCCCCTCCGGCGAGATCCAGACCCGCCTCCGGCTGGGCCACTTCGACGAGGCGGTCAAGGCGGCCGGCGAGTTCCAGGACATGTTCGGCAAGGAGAACTACTTCATCGAGCTGATGGACCACGGCCTGTCCATCGAGCAACGGGTGACCAAGGATCTGTTGGCGGTGGCCAAGGCTGTCGGCGCCCCGCTGGTGGCGACCAACGACCTCCACTACGTGCGCGAGGAGGACGCCACCATCCAGGACGTCCTGCTGTGCATCAACTCCGGGTCGCGCCTGAGTGACCCCGACCGCTTCAAGTTCGGCGGCTCCGGCTACTTCCTGAAGTCCGCCGCCCAGATGCGCGAGCTGTTCCGCGAGTTCCCCGAGGCCTGCGACAACACTCTGCGCATCGCCGAGATGTGCGACGTCCACTTCCGCACCACGGACGAGGGCGCGAACTACATGCCCAACTTCCCCACCCCGCCCGGGGAGGACGAGGAGTCCTGGTTCGTCAAGGAGGTCCAGCGCGGCCTGGAGTACCGCTACCCGATGGGCATCCCCGACGCGGTCAAGCAGCGTGCCGACTACGAGGTCGGCATCATCCTGCAGATGGGGTTTCCCGGCTACTTCCTGGTCGTCTCGGACTACATCAAGTGGGCCAAGGAGCAGGGCATCCGCGTGGGGCCGGGCCGTGGCTCCGGCGCGGGCTCGATGGTCGCCTACGCCATGCGCATCACCGATCTCGACCCGCTCGAGCACGGGCTTCTGTTCGAGCGGTTCCTGAACCCCGACCGCGTCTCCATGCCCGACTTCGACGTCGACTTCGATGATCGCCGCCGCGGCGAGGTCATCGAGTACGTGGAGCGCAAGTACGGTGACGACCGCATCGCACAGGTCATCACCTACGGCGTGATGAAGACGAAGAACTCCCTCAAGGACGCCGCTCGCGTCCTGGACTACCCGTACGCGATGGGCGACCGTCTCTCCAAGGCGCTGCCGCCGACGGTGATGGGCAAGGACATCCCGATCAAGGGCATCTTCGACCCCGATCATCCGCGCTACGCCGAGGCGGGGGAGTTCCGCAAGATCCACGACGAGGACCCCGACGTCCAGAAGGTCGTCGAGATCGCCAAGGGCGTCGAGGGCCTGACCCGCGGCTGGGGCGTCCACGCCTGCGCGGTCATCATGTCCAGCGACCCGCTGATCGACATCGTGCCGATGATGCGCCGCCCCTCCGACGGCCAGATCATCACCCAGTTCGAGTACCCCACCCTGGAGACCCTCGGGCTGCTGAAGATGGACTTCCTGGGCCTGCGGAACCTCACCGTCCTCTCGGACGCGGTCGACAACATGGCGCGCAACGGGAAGACCCCGCCGGATCTGGAGCAGCTGCCCTTCGACGACGAGAAGACCTACGAGCTGCTCCAGCGCGGCGACACCCTGGGCGTCTTCCAGCTCGATGGCAGCGGCATGCGCACGCTGCTGCGGCAGATGAAGCCCGACCAGTTCGGCGATATCACCGCCGTCTCCGCGCTGTACCGCCCGGGGCCGATGGGCATGAACTCGCACACCAACTACGCGCTGCGCAAGAACGGGCTGCAGGAGATCACCCCGATCCACCCCGAGCTCGAGGAGCCGCTCGCCGAGATCCTCGGCGAGACCTACGGGGTCCTGGTCTACCAGGAGCAGGTGATGCAGACGGCGCAGAAGGTCGCCGGATACAGCCTCGGCCAAGCCGACATCCTGCGCCGCGCGATGGGCAAGAAGAAGCTCGCGGAGCTGGACAAGCAGTACGTCTCCTTCGAAGCCGGCATGCGGGAGAACGGGTACTCCCCGGAGGCGGTCAAGGCCCTGTGGGAGACGCTGCTGCCCTTCGCCGACTACGCGTTCAACAAGTCCCACTCGGCCGCCTACGGCGTGGTCTCCTACTGGACCGCCTACCTCAAGGCCAACCACCCCACCGAGTACATGGCGGCCCTGCTGACCTCCACCCAGGAGAACCGCGACCGTCTGGGCCTGTACCTCGGGGACTGCCGCCACCGCGGCATCACGGTGCTGCCGCCGGACGTCAACGAATCCGACCTCTACTTCTCCGCCGTCGGCGACGACATCCGCTTCGGTCTCTCGGCGATCCGCAATGTCGGCGCCCACGTGGTCGAGGAGATCATCAAGACGCGGGAGGAGAAGGGCGCCTTCACCTCCTTCACGGACTTCCTGGACAAGGTCCCGCTGTCGGTGTGCAACAAGCGCACCATCGAGTCCCTGATCAAGGGCGGCGCCTTCGACTCCCTGGGCGCGAACCGCCGCTCCCTGGTGCTGATCCATGAGGACGCGGTCGATTCCGTGGTCGACGTCAAGCGCAAGGAGGCCCAGGGCCAGTACGACCTGTTCGCCGACGTCTTCGGAGGCGCCGGCGGTGGTGACGACGGGGTGGCCACCGGCTCGGCCGCCACCATCGTCGTCCCCGACGTCCCCGAGTGGGACCGCAAGGAGAAGCTCGCCTTCGAGCGCAACATGCTGGGCCTGTACGTCTCGGACCACCCCCTGTACGGCCTCGAGCACGTCATCGCCCAGAACTCCTCGACGTCGATCAGTGCGCTCGCCGACGATGGCGCCGTCGAGGACGGCTCCATGGTCACCATCGCCGGGCTGATCACGTCGCTGCAGCGCAAGACCACCAAGAAGGGCGACATGTGGGCCATCGCCACGGTCGAGGACCTCGAGGGCTCCATCGACTGCCTGATGTTCCCCTCGACCTACCAGACGGTGGCCACGGAGCTCGCCGAGGACCTCATCGTCTCGATGAAGGGTCGGGTGGACACCTCCAAGGGCATGCCCGAGCTGCGCGTGATGGAGATGTCGATCCCGGAGACGGGCGCAGGCCCCGACGGGCCCGTCGTGATCGCTCTGCCGGCGATGCGCGCCACCAGTGCTGTCGCCGAGAAGCTGCGTGGGGTGCTCGAGGACAACCCCGGCTCCAGCGAGGTGCGTCTGCGCCTGCAGGAACCGGGACGCACCACGCTCATGCAGCTGGACAAGCGCCTCTCGGTGTCGCCGTCGGCCGCACTGTACGCCTCCCTGAAGGCCCTGCTGGGCCCCAGCTGCCTGCAGTGACGGCGCTGCCCGGCGTGCTGGAACGGGGCGCGCTGGATTAGCGTAGGTCCATGAGCATCGCCGACGACCTGCTGCCCGCCTCCCTGCTGGACACGTTCCGCGAGCGCGCCGTGATCCACGACCGGGAGAACACCTTCCCGGAGCAGGATCTCGCGGATCTGCGCGAGCGCGGCTACCTGCGCCTGCTGGTGCCGGTCGAGCTCGGCGGTCTCGGCGCGAGCCTGCTGGAGGCGACCCAGGTCCAGCGGCGCCTGGCGCAGGCCGCGCCGGCCACGGCGCTGGCGATGAACATGCATCTCGTGGTGACCGGTGCCTCCCTGCACGCCCACCGGCTCGGAGCCGGCTCGGTGCGCACGATGCTCGAGGACGCGGCGGCGAACCGTCTGTTCGCCTTCGGGATCTCCGAGCCCGGCAACGAGGCCATGCTGTTCGACTCCTCGACCCGGGCCGACGCCCGGCGCGACGGCGGCTACCAGGTCAGCGGCACCAAGATCTTCACCTCCCTCGCCCCCGTGTGGGACCGCCTCGTGGTCCACGGCCGGCTCGCCCGCACCTCCGAAGTCGATCCTCGCCTGGTGTTCGGCGTGATAGAGCGCACCGACGCCGTCGAGACGGTCCCGGACTGGGACACGCATGGGATGCGGGCCACGCAGTCGTGCACCACCGTGCTGGACCGGGCCCCGATCGCCGCGGACCGGGTCCTGGCGCTGACCCCCGTCGGCCCCAATCAGGACCCGTTCGTGATGGGCATCTTCGGTGCGTTCGAGTTGCTGATCGCCTCGGTGTACACCGGCATCGCAGAGCGCGCGATCATCGTCGGCGCGGACCTCGCCACCACGCGCCGCAACGTCACGCGCGGCATCGTCCACGCCGACGACCCCGACATCCGCTGGCGCCTCGCCGACGCCGCGATCGCCGTCGACGGAGTGGTCCTGCAGATCGACAAGCTCATGGCCGACCTCGACGCGTTGGGGTTGGGGGAGAGCGGCGTCGGCGTGACCGACCACGGCCCCAAATGGTTCCAGCACTTCTCCGGGGTGAAGTCCCGAGCCACCGAGGTTGCCATCGGTGCGGTCGACCAGGTCCTCCGCGCCAGCGGCGGGGCCCAGTACTTCCGGCGCAGCGAGCTCGAACGGCTCTCCCGGGACGTGCGTGCCGCGATGTACCACCCCTCCGACGCTGAGTCCGTCCACGCCTCCTACGCGAAGTCGCTGCTGGGCGAGATCGGCGGCACGCGGCCGGTGCTGCCGCGATGACTGCACGTACGACGATCGCCCCGGCCCTCCAGGAGGAGTGCCGGGGCGATCGATGGCCTCGCGGAGGCGCTTGACCTGAGCGGGCTCAGGAGGTCTCGTCGGCGGGAACGGGGAGGTCGTCCGCCGGCTCGGGAGCGGTGGACGACGGTGCCGCGCCGGCGGACTCGGACTGCTCGCGCACCACGCGACCGCCCTCGGCGGCGCGCTGGAGGGTGTCCTGGAAGTCCACACCGGTGGTGGACTTGACCATGTCGAGCACCTGGGCGAGACCGACCGAGATGTTCTGGCCGATCTTGGCCTCCCCATCGGTGGAGAACACCGAGAGGTTGTCGATGTTCGAGTAGGGCGCCGCCAGCTCATTGGCGACGGACGGCAGCACCTCGAGCACCTGCGCGAGGACCGCGGCGTCGTTGAACTGCTTGTACGCCTCGGCACGGGCACGCGTCGTCTCCGCCTCGGCGTCACCCTTGGCCAGGATGGCGGCCGCCTCGGCCTCACCCTTGGCGCGCAGCGAGTCGGCCTCGGCCTGACCCTCGAGCCGGACCGCCTCGGCGTCCTTCGAACGACGCTGCAGCTCGACCTCGGCCTCGGCCCGGCCCCGGGCCTCGATCGAGAATGCTTCCGCCTCGGAGGTGACCTTGCGGGCCTCCGCGCGGTTGCGCTCGTCGGTCAGCTCCGCCTCGGACTGCGCCACGCGGGCGTACTTCTTGGAGTCGGCGTCCTGCTGCTCGGCGTAGCGCTTGGCCTCGGCCGGCTTGTGGACCTCCGCGATCAGCTGCTTCTCGCGCAGGTCGTTGTTGCGGACAGCGATCAGCTCGTCCTGCTCGATGATCTTCTGCTGCTGCGCGGCGCGGGCCAGCGGACCGGCGGCGTCCGCGATCGCCTGACGGGCGTCGGTCTCCTCCTTGATCTCGGCCTGGCGCAGATCGAAGGACTGCTTCGATTCCGCCTCCTGCTGCAGGTTGAGGTTCTTCGCCTGGGTGGACTCCCGGTTGGCGTCCGATTCGGCGATGGCGGCGCGCTTGGCCACCAGGGCCGCCTCGGGCCGGCCCCAGTCGCGCAGGTACGAGCCGTCGTCCTCGATCGCGGAGATCTGGAAGGTATCGATGACCAGACCCTGATTGTTCATCGAATGCTCGGCCTCGGCCTGGACCTGGCTGGCGAAGGATGCGCGATCGCGGATGATCTGCTCGACCGTCAGCGTGCCGACCACGGCGCGCAGGGTGCCCGAGAGGATCTCCTGGGTGTAGTGGTCGATCTGCTGCTGCTGATCGAGGAAGCGCTGCGAGGCCTTGCGGACATCCTCGATATTGCCGCCGACCTTGACCTGCGCCACCCCGCGCAGTCGCAGGAAGATGCCGTTCATCGAGTAGCCCTCGACCTCGACCGGGATCTGCCGCGAGCTCAGGCTCAGCACGAACGCGCGGTCCACGATGGGCCGCACGATAGCGCGACCGCCGATGATCACACGGGCGCTGCCCGATTCGAGATCGATGTCGCCGGTCGGGCTGGTCTTCGCATTGCGGCCGGTGATGATCAGTGCTTCGTTCGGAGCCGCGATCCGATAGCTGCGCATCAGCATCACGGCCAGGATCAGGACCGCGACGAGCAGCACAGCCGCGCCGCCCAGGATCGGTATGAGTGCTTCCATGGAGTCCCCTCAGTCAGTAGTGGGCGGATCTCCTCCGTCCGAGACCCGCCGAGGGACAGTCTTCCATCGAACGCCGCTGTATGGCGGTCGATCTCAGAACCGGACCAGATGCCGCTGACCTGGGGCGATACGCCAATCGCCGGCACGGTCCCAGCGCTCGTCTCACCATGTGTGCAGTACGTCCGCATGATGGGATGTGCGGGCTAGGGTCGGCGCTCGTGAACAGCACTCCGCCTTCTCCCCACCTCACGTCCGCGCCTGCGGCGGCACCAGCCAACACGCGCGGGCGCGTCATCACCGCGTCGATGGTCGGCACGACGATCGAGTTCTTCGACTTCTACGCGTACGCCACTGCGGCGTCCCTGGTCTTCCCGCAGCTCTTCTTCCCCACCCAGACCCCGGCGAACCAGCTGCTGAGCTCGTTCGCGGTCTTCGGAGTCGCGTTCGTGGCCCGGCCGCTGGGCTCCCTCATGTTCGGTCACTTCGGGGACCGCGTCGGTCGCAAGACCACGCTGGTGGCGAGCCTGCTGGTGATGGGCATCGCCACGTTCCTGATCGGTGTGCTGCCCACCGCATCGACGCCCGGCTTCGCGTTCCTGGCGCCGGCCATCCTGGTCCTCCTGCGCTTCTGCCAGGGCGTGGGCCTCGGCGGGGAGTGGTCCGGCGCCGCGCTGCTGGCGACCGAGAACGCCCCGCCGGGCAAGCGCGCGCTGTACGGGACGTTCCCGCAGCTCGGCGCGCCGATCGGGTTCATCCTCTCGAACCTGCTGTTCGTGGTCCTCAGCGTCACGATGACCGACGAGCAGTTCATGACGTGGGGCTGGCGACTGCCGTTCCTGCTCTCGGCCATCCTGGTCGTGGTGGGCCTGTGGGTGCGGCTGAAACTCATGGAGAGCCCGGCGTTCCAGAAGGTCATCGACGAGCAGCGGGTCGCCGCGGTGCCGATCGCCCGGGTCTTCCGCACCGCCTGGAAGCCGCTGATCCTGGCCACCATCGCCATGGTCGCCACCTACGTGCTCTTCTACCTGATGACCGCCTTTCTCATGGTCGTCGGCACCACCGTCGCCGACGAGGAGACCGCCCGCGCCGCCGCCGAAGCCGCCGGCAACGAGTTCAACCCCGACGCCTTCACGCCGGGCCTCGGCTATGAGCGGCCCGAGTTCCTGACCATGCTGATCATCGGCGTCGTGTTCTTCGGGATCTTCACCCTGGTCTCCGGTCCGCTCGCGGACCGGATCGGTCGCCGCAAGCTGCTGCTCGGCGTCACCGCCGGGATCGCCGTCTTCGGCCTCCTGATCGAGCCCCTGATCCACGCCGGCACGATCGGTGTGATGGCCACGCTGATCCTCGGATTCACGCTGATGGGCCTCACGTTCGGACCGATGGCGGCGTTCCTCCCGGAGATGTTCACGGCCGACGTCCGCTACACCGGCAGCGCGGTCAGCTACAACATGGCCTCGGTGATCGGAGCCGCGCCCGCCCCGTACGCGATGATCGCGCTGTGGCAGCTGATGGACGGTCCGCTGTGGCTGGTGGGCGGCTACCTGACGCTCGCCGCATTCATCACGCTCGCCGCACTGCTCATCGGCAAGGAGACCCGCGAGATCGACTACCTGGCGTGACTGTTCGACTGCGCGGCTGCCGCGTGCGCGGTCACGTGGTCGACGAGCACGGTTCACGTCAGAAGAGGGCGGCCCCGTCAGGGACCGCCCTCTTCCGGCGCTCAGGTTCCTGCGCTCAGCGTGTCGGGGCCCGGCGCGCTCGACCGAGCGCCCGGCGCCCGCGCGCCGCTCAGCTCTCGCGGTGGCTGCGGTAATACCGGATCAGCGAGGCCGTCGAGGAGTCCTCGCTCCCGATCGCCGCGTCGTCCCCCGCCACGGCCGCGCCGAGGTCCTTGGCGAGCTGCTTGCCGAGCTCCACGCCCCACTGGTCGAAGGAGTTGATGCCCCACACGACGCCCTGGACGAACGTGATGTGCTCGTACAGGGCGATCAGCTGGCCCAGCACGGACGGCGTGAGCTTCGGCGCCATGATCGACGTGGTGGGACGGTCGCCGGAGAACTCCCGGGCGGCCACCAGCGGTCCCTCGGTGCCCTCGGCCCGTACCTCCTCGGCGCTCTTGCCGAAGGCCAGCGCCTTGGTCTGGGCGAAGAAGTTGGCCAGGAACAGCTCGTGGACGTCCTGGTCGCCGTCGGCCAGCGCGTGGTTGGGCGTGGCGAAGGCGATGAAATCGGCCGGGACGATGCGGGTTCCCTGATGGATCAGCTGGTAGAAGGCGTGCTGACCGTTGGTGCCGGGCTCGCCCCAGAACACCTCGCCGGTCTCCGTGGCCGCGGTCGAGCCGTCCCAGCGCACGGACTTGCCGTTGGATTCCATGGTCAGCTGCTGGAGGTAGGCCGGGAAGCGGTGCAGGTACTGGGAGTAGGGGAGGACCGCATGGGTCTCCGCCTCCAGGAAGTTCACGTTCCACACGTTGATCAGGCCCATCAGCAGCGGCACGTTCGCCTCGGCCGGCGCGGTGCGGAAGTGCTCGTCCATCGCGTGGAAGCCGGACAGCAGCTCCTCGAACACCTCCGGGCCGAGCACGACGGCCAGCACCGTCCCGATCGCGGAGTCCACGGAGTAGCGGCCCCCCACCCAGTCCCAGAAGCCGAAGGCGTTGTCAGGATCGATCCCGAAGGCCTCGACCTTGTCCAGCGCGGTGGAGACGGCCACGAAGTGCTTGGCCACGGCCTCCTTCTCCTGCTCGGGCGTGAGCGCGGCGTTCTCCCGCAGGCCCGACAGCAGCCACTGACGAACCAGGCGCGCGTTGGTGAGGGTCTCCAGGGTGGTGAAGGTCTTCGACGCGACGATCACCAGGGTGGTCTCGGGGTCGAGGTCCGCGGTGGTGGCGTAGGCGTCGGTCGGGTCGATGTTGGAGATGAAGCGGGCCTCGAGGCCGTCCTGGGCCAGGGGACGCAGCGCTTCGTAGACCATGACCGGTCCCAGGTCGCTGCCGCCGATGCCGATGTTGACCACGGTCCGGATCGGCTTGCCGGTCACGCCGGTCCACTGGCCGGAGCGGACCGCGTTCGCGAAGTCGTAGACCCGGCGCAGGGTGGCCTGGACGTCCCGATCGATCTCCTGGCCGTCCACGACCAGGGCGTCCGGGGTGCCGACGGGCCGACGCAGCGCGGTGTGCAGCACGGCGCGGTCCTCGGTGGTGTTGATGTGCTCGCCGGCGAACATCGCGTCACGGCGCTGCTCGACGCCGACCTCACGGGCCAGCTGCTGGAGCAGTTCCATGGTCTCGGGGGTGATCAGATTCTTGGACAGGTCCACGTGGAGGTCGGCGGCCTCGAGGCTGAAGCGCTCCGCGCGGTCGGGATCGGCGTCGAACCATTCGCGCAGGGAGCCGGTCAGCTCGAGGTCGTGCGCCTCGAGAGCCTCCCAGGCGGCGGTGGAAGTCGGGTCGACGGGGGCGGACGAAGCGGCGTTCGAAGCAGTCATACCGCCATTGAACACCGTCAGCCGGGATCGCCGACACCCCGCGGGAATCGCGTCGAGCGCCCCTGTGCGCATGTGTGCTGTGCGCGCCCTGCCGCGCTCGACTCCGGGCGGACCGCCGCGCTGGACATCTGCGGGGCGGGCGCCGTGCGACAGGGCGAGGTGTCGCGGACGAGACCGAAGCGTTACCGACAGGTGGACTGTCGTTGACAGCCGAGGGTGCACACTGGCTTAAGCGTCGTGTGTGACGAAGCACGATGACCACAACCCGAGTCATCTCCGAGGAGACCCCCATGGCCTTTTCCCGACGATCCCTCATGTTCGGTACCGCAGTCACCGGCGCTGCCGCGGCCCTCGCCGCCTGCTCCGGTGGGGGAGCCGGTGACGGTTCCGGCGACGGCGGAGGATCCGGCGAGCCCGTCCTGGCCAATGGCACCGAGCCCCAGAACCCGCTGATCCCCACCAGTACCAACGAGGTCGGTGGTGGCCGCGTGGTCACGTCGATCTTCTCCGGGCTCGTGTACTACACGGCCGAGGGCAAGGTCGAGAACGAGATGGCCGAGTCCATCGAGTCCGAGGACAACCAGACCTGGACCATCACGCTGAAGGCCGACCAGAAGTTCTCCGACGGCACGCCGCTGACCGCGAAGAACTATGTGGACGCCTGGAACTTCGGGGCGAACGCCACCAACGCTCAGCTGAGCAACTCGTTCTTCGAGCCCATCGAGGGGTACGACGAGGTCTCGGCCGACGACGCCACCGAGGACATGACGATGTCCGGCCTCGAAGTCGTCGACGACACCACGTTCACGGTCAAGCTTGTCTCGCCCCAGTCGGACTTCCCGAGCCGCCTGGGCTACACCGCGTACTCCCCGCTGCCGGAATCCGCCTTCGAGGACATGGAGGCCTTCGGCGAGAAGCCCGTCGGCAACGGGCCCTACATGGTCGACACCTGGACCCACGACTCCGAGATCGTGCTGGTCCCGAACCCCGAGTACGCCGGCGCCCGCCCGGCCCAGAACGCCGGCGTCACCTTCGTGATCTACGCGGACAACGACACGATGTACAACGACCTTCAGTCGGGCGCCGTGGACGTCACCGACCAGATCCCGGACTCCGCGCTGGAGTCCTTCGAGGATGAGCTCGGCGACCGCGCGGTGAACGCCCCCGGAGCGGTGTTCCAGTCGTTCACGATCCCCAATTACGACCCCCAGTTCCAGGGCGAGGTCGGCAAGCTGCGCCGCAAGGCGATCTCCTACGCCATCGACCGTGACTCGATCTGCGAGAACCTGTTCTTCGGCACCCGCACCCCGGCGACCGACTTCGTGGCCCCGGTGATCGACGGCGGCGGCCAGACCGATATCCCCGGCGCCGAGGTCCTCACCTTCGACGAGGCGCAGGCTCAGGAGCTGTGGGCCCAGGCGGAGGAGATGGAGCCCTTCGAAGGCCCCTTCACCCTGTCCTACAACGCCGACGGCCCGCACCAGAGCTGGGTCGAGGCAGTCTGCAACTCGATCTCCAACGTGCTGGGCATCGAGGCGTCCGGGCAGCCGTTCCCGGCCTTCGGCGAGTTCCGCGAGCAGATCACCAACCGCGAGCTCGAGGGATCGTTCCGGTCCGGCTGGCAGGCCGACTACCCGTCGGTCTACAACTTCCTCGGCCCGCTGTACTCGTCCGCCGCAGCCGATGGCGGCGGCAGCAACGACGGCGACTACAAGAACCCCGAGTTCGACGCCCTGCTCGAGGAGGGCCTGGCCGCTCCCGACCAGGATGCCGCGCTGGAGAAGTACAAGGAGGCCCAGGCGATCCTCCTCGAGGACCTGCCGGTGATCCCCCTGTGGTACCAGAACACCTTCGGCGGCTACTCGGACCTGGTCTCGAACGTGGAGTACGGATGGGACACGGTGCCGCTGTACTACGAGATCACCAAGTGATCCTCTGTGACGGATCAGACGTCGTTGCGGTCTGAACCGAACTGATCCGTCACACCCGTCAGCGGGGATCGGGCCGAGCCCGGTTCCCGCTGTCGTGCGCCCGGTACCCTTCGTCCCGGGCTGCCCGCCGGGGCCTGTGCCCCGAATCCGACGTCGAAAGCGAACAACGTGATCTGGTACATCGTGCGGCGATTGCTGCAGATGATCCCCGTGTTCCTCGGTGCCACCCTCATCGTCTATCTGATGGCCTTCGCCTCCGCCGGCGATCCCATCGCGACGATCGCCGGGGACAAACCCATCTCCGCGGCCATCGAGGACCAGCTGAGGCAGCAGTACAACCTCGACAAGCCGGTCCTGATCCAGTGGCTGATCTACCTGGGGAACCTGGTCCAAGGCGACTTCGGCGTCGGCTTCAACGGCCGGCCCATCGCGGATCAGATCGCCGCGGCGTTCCCGGTCACGTTCCGGCTCGCGATCATGGCGGTGGTCATCGAGGCAGTCTTCGGTGTGATCGCCGGCGTGATCTCCGGGCTGAAGAAGGGCACGCTGATCGACACCACGCTGCTGATGGTGTCCCTGCTGCTGATCGCGGTGCCGACCTTCGTCATCGGCTTCGTCGCCCAGTTCGTGCTCGGCGTCCAGCTGGGCGTGGTGCCCGTCAATGTCGGCCGCGACCCGTCCTTCGTGAACCTGCTGGTCCCGGCCACCGTGCTGGGAGCCGTCTCCTTCGCCTACGTGCTGCGCCTGACCCGCACCTCGGTCGCCGAGGTCGCCACGGCCGACCACGTCCGCACCGCGACCGCGAAGGGCCTCTCCCGCGGCGGCGTGATCACCAAGCACATCCTGCGCAACTCGCTCATCCCCGTCGTCACCTTCATCGGTGCCGATCTGGGCGCCCTCATGGGCGGCGCCATCGTCACCGAGCGCATCTTCAACATCAGCGGCATCGGCTCGCTGCTCTTCCGGGCCATCAACGACGGTGAGAGCCCGCTGATCGTCTCGATCGTGACGCTGCTGGTGATCATCTTCCTGCTCGCCAACCTCATCGTGGACCTGCTCTACGCCGTGCTCGACCCGAGGATCCGTTATGCCCAGTGAAGCCCGCGCCATCCGCCCCTCGGCGGAGCACTACGTCGCGCCGCTCGAGGAGACCCCGCTGCAGGCCGTCGACGCCGTCGACACCACCGCGACACCGCGTTCGATGTGGGGCGAGGCCCTGCACAGCCTGATCCGCAACCCGGTCTTCATCATCTCCGCGATCATGATCCTGGGACTGCTGTTCATCGCCGCGTTCCCCGGCGTGTTCACGGATCAGGACCCGACCTACGGCGACCTCTCGCAAGCGCGGGAGGAACCCAGCGGCGAACATCCCTTCGGCACCACGATCCAGGGCTACGACGTGCTCGCACGCACGCTCTACGGGGCCCGCGCCTCGGTGACGGTCGGCTTCTTCACGATGATCCTCTCGACGCTGATCGGCAGCGTGCTGGGCTCGATCGCGGGCTTCGTCGGCGGCATCTTCGACGCGATCCTCTCCCGCGTCACCGACATCTTCTTCGCGGTCCCCCTGATCCTCGGCGCCATCGTGATCGGCAACCGCTTCGACAACATCAACGTGTGGATCGTGGTCCTCGTGCTCGGCATCTTCGGGTGGACCAACATCGCCCGCATCATGCGCGGCTCCGTCATCTCGGTGAAGAACCAGGACTTCGTGACGGCCTCGACGGCACTCGGCGCCTCACGCACGTCGATCCTGCTGAAGCATGTGATCCCCAACGCGATCGCCCCGGTGATCGTCACGGCCACCGTGAACCTCGGCGTGTACATCGTGGCCGAGGCGACCCTGACGTTCCTCGGGGTCGGGCTGCCGCCCTCGGCAGTGTCCTGGGGCGGGGACATCTCCACCGCGCGGGACGCTCTGCGCTCCCAGCCGATGATGCTGTTCTACCCCTCGTTGGCGCTGGCCATCACCGTTCTGAGCTTCATCATGCTCGGTGACGCCGTGCGCGACGCCCTCGACCCGAAGGCGAAGAAGCGATGACCACCACCTCTCCGCAGTCCCAGCCCTTCTCCCAGCCGGAGAATCCGGGAGGGAAGCCGGCCGAGCCCCTGCTCGAGCTCTCCGATCTCGAGATCACGTTCACGACCTCCTCGGGTCCCGTGCAGGGCGTCCGGGCCGCGAATCTCGAGGTCTATCCCGGCGAGACCGTCGCGATCGTGGGCGAGTCCGGATCGGGCAAGTCCACCACCGCGATGAGCATCGCCCGGCTGCTGCCCGAGAACGGTTCGGTCACCGCCGGCTCGATCCGCTTCGCCGGACGGGACATCACCGATGTGCCCATGCGCGAGATCCTCGCCCTGCGCGGCAGCGAGATCGGACTGGTCCCGCAGGATCCGATGAGCAACCTCAACCCCATGTGGAAGGTCGGCTCCCAGATCCAGGAGGCTCTGACCGCGAACAACGTGGTCAAGGGCTCCGCCGCGCACGAGCGGACCATCGAGCTGCTGAAGGAGGCCGGCCTTCCCGATGCGGAGCGCCGCGCCAACCAGTACCCGCACGAGTTCTCGGGCGGCATGAAGCAGCGTGCGCTGATCGCGATGGGCCTGGCCGCGCGCCCGAAGCTGCTCATCGCCGACGAACCCACCAGCGCCCTGGACGTCACCGTCCAGCAGCAGATCCTCGACCATCTCGACTCGCTGACCAAGGAGCTCGGGGTCGCGGTGCTGCTGATCACCCATGACCTCGGCCTCGCCGCCGAGCGCGCCCAGAACCTGGTGGTCATGTACAAGGGCCGCGTCGTCGAGGCCGGTCCGGCGCTGGAGATCCTGCAGAAGCCGCAGCATCCCTACACCAAGCGGCTCATCGCGGCCGCGCCGTCGCTGGCCTCGCGCCGACTGGTCTCCGTCAGCGAGCGCGAGCGCACCTCCGCCGAAGCCCGGCGCCATGCGGCCGAACGGGACGACGCTCCAGGTCAGGGCTCCGCCGACGAGGCGGTGATCCAGGTCGAGCACCTGACCAAGGACTTCCCGATCCGTGGGGCCGTGCCGTGGAGATCCACGCCGTTCCGCGCCGTCGACGACGTCTCCTTCGAGCTCCAGCGCGGCACCACCACGGCGATCGTGGGGGAGTCCGGCTCCGGCAAGTCGACCGTCGCGCAGATGGTCCTGCGGCTGCTGAAGCCCACCTCCGGGCGCGTGCTCTTCGAGGGCAAGGACGTCACGACGCACTCGCGCCGGGAGCTGAAGACGCTGCGCAGCAAGGTGCAGCCGATCTTCCAGAACCCCTACGGCACGCTGGATCCGATGTACTCGATCTATCGCACCATCGAGGAGCCGATGCGGCTGCACGGCATCGGCGATGCCAGGAGCAGGGAGGCCAGGGTGCGCGACCTGCTGGAGAAGGTCTCGCTGCCGGCCTCGATGATGCAGCGCTACCCCAACGAGCTCTCGGGCGGTCAGCGTCAGCGCATCGCGATCGCCCGCGCCCTCGCCCTGGACCCGGAGGTCGTCATCTGCGACGAGGCGGTCTCGGCGCTCGACGTGCTGGTCCAGGCCCAGGTGCTCGACCTGCTCAATGATCTGCAGGCCGAGCTGGGACTGTCCTATCTCTTCATCACCCATGACCTCGCGGTGGTCCGTCAGATCGCGGACCGCACGCTGGTCATGGAGAAGGGCGAGGTCGTCGAGCAGGGGACCACCGACGAGGTCTTCCACGATCCGCAGCAGGACTACACGAAGCGCCTGCTCGCGGCGATCCCCGGCCGGACCATCCCGCTCGCGGGGGCCGAGACGATCGACGTCGACGCGCCCGCGGAGACGACAGCGGACACGGCCGCGGACGACGCGGGGGAGACCGCCGATCCGCGACCGGACGACGTGATCGATCCGTTCTCGCAGTCGGGCCACGTCTGACCCCATGGCGCCCGCGGGATCGCGTTCGCGGTCCCCGGGGGCGCCATGGCGTCGAAACTCTCACTCCCTCGCCCCTGGGACTCGGCGCCCAGGCCGGTAGGATCGCTATGGCCCTGGAGCGGGCCGCACCCTGTGCGGCCGGGCGCTGCTCGGTCCGTGACCCGTCCCGCGACCCGAAACGAGCCTTCACGCATGACTCCCCGCCTCCGCACAGACCTGCGAAACGTCGCCATCGTCGCCCACGTCGACCACGGCAAGACGACCCTCGTCGACGCCATGCTCACCCAGGGTGGCGCCTTCGGCGACCACGACACGCACGACGAGCGGGCCATGGACTCCGGTGAGCTGGAGCGCGAGAAGGGCATCACGATCCTCGCGAAGAACACCGCGATCCGCTACACCGGCCCCTCGGCCGCCGCGGCCGGCGAGCCCGACGGCATCACCATCAACGTCATCGACACCCCCGGCCACGCCGACTTCGGCGGTGAGGTCGAGCGCGGCCTGTCCATGGTCGACGGCGTCGTGCTGCTGGTGGACTCCTCCGAGGGCCCGCTGCCGCAGACCCGTTTTGTGCTGCGCAAGGCGCTCGCGGCGAAGCTGCCCGTGATCCTGGTGGTCAACAAGGTCGACCGTCCCGACGCCCGCATCGACGAGGTCGTGGGAGATTCCACCGACCTCCTGCTGGGCCTGGCCTCGGACCTCGCCGAGGAGATGGACGACATCGACCTCGACGCGGTCCTGGACGTGCCCGTCGTCTACGCCTCCGGCAAGGCCGGTCGCGCCTCGACCACCAAGCCCGCCGATGGTGAGCTGCCCGAGGACACGACCGTCGAGCCGCTGTTCAAGACGATCCTCGAGTCGATCCCCGCCCCCAGCTACGACGACGAGATGCCGCTGCAGGCGCACGTGACCAACCTCGACGCCTCCCCGTTCCTGGGCCGTCTCGCCCTGCTGCGCATCAAGAACGGCGAGCTGACCAAGGGCGCGCAGGTCGCCTGGTGCACCCGCGACCAGACCGTCAAGCAGGTCAAGATCACCGAGCTGCTGGAGACCAAGGGGCTCTCCCGCGAGCCCATGACGCGCACCGCCCGCCCGGGCGACATCGTGGCCGTCGCCGGCATCCCCGACATCATGATCGGTGAGACCCTCGCCGATCTCTCGGATCCGCGCCCGCTGCCGCTGATCACCATCGACGATCCGGCGATCTCGATGACCATCGGCATCAACACGTCCCCGCTGGCCGGCAAGAACGGCAAGGGGCACAAGCTCACCGCCCGCCAGGTCAAGGACCGCCTGGACTCGGAGCTGATCGGCAACGTGTCCCTCAAGGTGCTGCCCACCGAGCGCCCCGACGCCTGGGAGGTCCAGGGCCGCGGCGAGCTTGCGCTGGCGATCCTCGTCGAGCAGATGCGCCGCGAGGGCTTCGAGCTGACCGTGGGCAAGCCCAAGGTGCTGACCCGTGAGATCGACGGCAAGGTCCACGAGCCGGTCGAGCGCATGATCGTCGACGTGCCGGAGGAGTACCTGGGCACCGTCACGCAGCTGATGGCTTCCCGCAAGGGCCGCATGGAGACGATGTCCAACCACGGCTCCGGCTGGGTCCGCATGGAGTTCGTGGTGCCCTCCCGCGGCCTGATCGGCTTCCGCACCCGGTTCCTCACCGAGACCCGCGGCAACGGCATCGCCTCCTCCTTCGCCGAGGGCTTCGAGCCGTGGATGGGGCCGATCGAGTTCCGGGCCACCGGTTCCCTGGTCGCCGACCGCCCCGGCACGGTCACGCCGTTCGCGATGATCAACCTCCAGGAGCGCGGTTCCTTCTTCGTCGAGCCGACCAGCGAGGTCTACGCCGGTCAGGTCGTCGGCGAGAACTCCCGCAACGAGGACATGGACGTGAACATCACCAAGGAGAAGAAGCTGACGAACATGCGTGCAGCCTCCTCCGACTCCTTCGAGAACCTGATCCCGCCGCGCCGGCTGACGCTCGAGGAGTCCCTCGAGTTCGCCGGCGAGGACGAGTGCGTCGAGGTCACCCCGGAGATCGTGCGCATCCGCAAGGTCATCCTCGACGCCAACGAGCGCTCGCGGGCGAGGGCGAAGGCCAAGGCCGGGCGGTGATGCGGTGACGGCGCCGCAGCGCGGGCCGGGGGTCACGGTCGACACGAACTCTCTCGCCGCCCGCCTCACGCAGGCGACGATGGCGATCGTGCTGGCCGTCATCTCCGTGCTGCTGATGGTGACCACCCATCGCGTGCGCCTCGAGATCGGCGGCGTCGACTGGCCGGCCGGCCTGGTCTTCGGCGGCGCATTCCAGGTCGTGGCCTGCGTGTTCCTCTACGCGGCGACCGGATCCCGGCTGCCGGTGGTGGTGCTCGGCTGCCTGTGGGGACTGCTCGCCTCCCCGTTCCTCGGCCGCGGAGCGGGCGGTGGGGTGCTGATGCCCGCGGTGATCGGCGAGCAGACGCAGTACTCGGGATGGATCGTGCAGGGCCTCGGCGTGGCGATCCCGTTCGCCGTGGCGCTGGTGGTCACGCTGCGGCGGCGGCTGTCCGCGCGCTGATCGGGGACAATGATCACCATGAGCTCCGCGCGTCGCCCCGATTGGGCGACCCTCCCCAATGCCGTGACTCTGGTGCGCCTGGTGCTGCTGGTGCCGGTCTGCGTGCTGCTGGCGGGAGGGCCGGACACGGTCGCTGTCGTCCTGCTGCTGCTGTGGGCCTCGACGGACTGGGTCGACGGCGTGCTGGCCCGTGCGCTGAACCAGACCAGCCGCACCGGGGAGATCATCGATCCGATCGCTGATCGGCTGGGGCTCGCGGCGATCGTCCTGACCCTCACCCTCACGGGGCTGCTGCCCTGGCTGGCGCTGGTGGTGATCGTGGTCTCGGACGTCGCGGTCGCCCTGCTGGCGAGCCGGGCGGCCCTCGGCCGCCGGATCTCGGTCTCCGCACTCGGGAAGGTCCGCACGTTCGTGCTGATGGCCGCGGTGCTGCTGCTGGCCGCGGCGGCCGCCTGGGTGCCCGGTCTGCTCCCCGCGGTCCAGGCACTGCTGTGGGCCGGCGTGGCGATGCACGTGGTCGCCAGCGCGGACTACGTCCTCAGGGCGCGTCGGGCGCCGCGCGCCGCACCGGCGGGGGAGGGACCTCCTTCGCCGCGATGACCAGCCGTCGCGGGATCCGCACCTGGCCGCGCTTGGTCATCACCCGCACCTCCGCGTCGTCCGTCGTCAGGACGGTGCCCAGCGCGTCGGTCATCGATTCCCCGTGGGGCGAGGACTCGCGGTCGATCGCGTAGCGCAGCACCACGCGCCTGCCCGTCAGCAGGAAGGGCGCCCAGCCGGCACGCACCCGGTGTCCGTCGCGGATCGTCATCATGCAGTGCTCCTCGTTCGAGCGGTGGTTCGTTCCCCGGCGGTCCCGCTCAGCGCGCTGCCCGGGGCGTCCGGCCGACATCGTCTCAGGATGTCCGGCAGACATCGTGCCAGCACCTCGGCCGGAGACCGTGGCGAGGGTATCGCCGCCGGCCGTGTTCGTCGCGTCACGTCCGGCCCGCAGACTCTCGGTCGGCGGGCCGGTCCCGGCGCGGAATGAGATGATGGGGTCCGTCGCCGAGAGAAGGATGCTGCTCATGACCTATGTCATCGCGCTGCCGTGCGTGGACGTCAAGGACCGCGCGTGTGTGGACGAATGCCCGGTGGACTGCATCTACGAGGGCAACCGGATGCTCTACATCCAGCCCGACGAATGCGTGGACTGCGGAGCCTGCGAACCCGTGTGCCCGGTCGAGGCGATCTTCTACGAGGACGACACCCCGGACCAGTGGGCCGAGTACTACAACGCCAACGTCGACTTCTTCGACGACCTCGGTGCGCCGGGCGGCGCCGCCAAGATGGGCGTGATCGACAAGGACCACCCCCTCATCGAAGCCCTGCCCCCGCAGCCGAACCCGCTGGGCTGATCCGTGGCCGTCTCCGACCCGCAGGCCACCACCCGTCGCGGACTCGCCGGCCGCCTGCCCGCGTTCCCCTGGGACGCGCTGGCCACGGCCAAGAAGCGCGCCGCCGGTCACCCCGGGGGGCTCGTCGACCTCTCCGTGGGAACCCCGGTGGATGCGACGCCGGCCTCGGTGCAGCAGGCCCTGATTGAGGCCGCGAACCGTCCCGGCTACCCCACGACCGTCGGCACCCCCGCCCTGCGCGAGGCCCTGGTGGACTTCGTGGGCCGCCACCGCGCGGCCCCTGCCCACCTCGGCACGGATGGCGTGTTGCCGACCGTCGGCTCCAAGGAGCTGGTCGCGCACCTGCCCTTCCAGCTCGGGCTCGGCCCGGAGGACGCCGTGGCGTTCCCGCACATCGCCTACCCCACCTACGACATGGGCGCCCGGTTCATCGGCGCCGAGTCGATCGCCGTGGACATGGCGGCCCTGGCAGCGCACGGGGACGCGGCGCTGCCCGATCCGTCGGCCGCCTCCCGCATCCGCCTGCTGTGGCTGAACTCCCCGTCGAACCCGACCGGGGACGTGCTCGATGCCGCGCAGATGGCGGCGATTGTGGCGTGGGCGCGCGAGCGCGGGATCATCGTCGCCTCCGACGAGTGCTATGCCCTGCTGCCGTGGACGGTGGACGAGGTGCCCTCCGTGCTGGACCCGCGCATCAGCGGCGGCGTCCTGGACGGCGTGCTCTGCGTGTACTCGCTGTCCAAGCAGTCCAATCTCGCCGGGTACCGCGCAGCCTTCGTCGCCGGCGACCCGCAGCTGGTCGGAGAGCTGGTGGCCGTGCGCAAGCAGGCCGGCATGATGCTCCCCGGGCCGATGCAGGACGCCATGACCGTCGCCCTCGGCGACGACGCTGCCGCCGCCGCCCAGCGTGAGATCTACCGCGGCCGCCGCGACGTCCTGGAGCCGGCCCTGCGCGCCGCCGGGGGAGAGATCCGCGGCTCGCAGGCGGGACTGTACCTGTGGACGACCTTCGCCGAGCCGGCGATGAACACCGTCGACCGGCTCGCGGACGCCGGTGTCCTGGTCGCTCCGGGGATGTTCTATGGTGAGGGGGGCGATGTCTTCGTCCGTGTCGCTCTGACCGCGACCGACGAGCGGATCACCACCGCCGCCAGGCGCCTCGAGCGCCTCTGATACCTGCGCCGCCGGCGCCACCCACAGGTCCCACCACGCACAACGGAGAGCCCATGGATCACGAGACGTCCTCTGCCCAGCTCACGCTCGGGGACAAGTCCCTCGACCTCCCCCTCGTCCCCGCCGTCGAGGGGAACTCCGGCATCGGGATCGGGCCGCTGCGCAAGGAGACCGGAGAGGTCACCTACGACCCCGGTTTCATGAACACCGCCAACGCCAAGTCCGCGATCACCTACATCGACGGCGACGAGGGCATCCTCCGCTACCGCGGATACCCCATCGAGCAGCTCGCGGAGAAGTCCTCCTTCCTGGAGGTCTCCTACCTGCTGATCCACGGGGAGCTGCCCACCAAGGGCCAGCTGGAGAATTTCGAGGCCCAGGTGGAGCGGCGCACCCTGCTCGACGAGCGCTTCAAGCGCATGTTCGACGGGTACCCGCGCGACGCCCATCCCATGGCCGTGCTGCAGGCGGGCGTCTCGGGGCTGTCGACCTTCTACCAGGACTCCCTGGACCCCTTCAACGAGGAGCAGACCCGACTGTCCACCGTGCGCCTGCTGGCGAAGGTGCCGACGATGGCGGCCTACGCGCATCGCATCGCCCAGGGCCACGCGCTGCTGTACCCGGACAACCGGCTCTCGCTGATCGAGAACTTCCTGCGGCTGACCTTCGGTTTCCCGGTCGAGGACTACATCGCCGACCCCGTCGTGGTGCGCGCGATGGAGCAGCTGCTGATCCTGCACGCGGACCACGAGCAGAACTGCTCGACCTCCGCGGTGCGCCTGGTCGGCTCCGCGCAGGCGAACCTGTTCACCTCGATCTCCGCCGGCATCGGCGCGCTCTCGGGCCCCGCCCACGGAGGCGCCAACGCGGCCGTGATGGAGATGCTCGACGAGATCCAGGAGCGTGACCTGGATCCGCGCGAGTTCATGGAGAAGGTGAAGAACAAGGAGGACGGCATCCGGCTGATGGGCTTCGGCCACCGGGTGTACAAGAACTACGATCCTCGCGCCCGCTTCGTCAAGAAGATCGCCGACGACGTGCTCGAGACGCTCGGCGTCCACGACGAGCGTCTGGAACTGGCGATGAAGCTCGAGGAGATCGCGCTGAACGACGACTACTTCGTCGAGCGCAGGCTCTACCCCAACGTCGACTTCTACACCGGCATCATCTACAAGGCGATCGGGTTCCCGACGCACATGTTCACGGTGCTGTTCGCGATCGGCCGCCTGCCGGGCTGGATCGCGCAGTGGCAGGAGATGATCCACGACCCGGAGACGAAGATCGGCCGTCCCCGCCAGATCTACACCGGTCACGCCGAGCGCGAGTACGTGCCGATGGAGTCCCGCACGGGCACCACGGAGCTGCGCCTGGAGCAGCTCGCCTCGGAGCTCGAGGAGGAGCGGCGCGCCCAGCAGGAGAAGCTCGCCCAGGAGCGCCGTCTGGACCACTGAGACCGAACCGCTCCCGCCGGGGACAGCACGACACCGCAGACCCGCCGCAGCGCATCGACGATGCGCCGCGGCGGGTCGTTCCCGTCGGGCGGGCCGGTGGCGCCGCGGTCAGGTACCGCTGACCAGCACCACGACGCGGTCGGGGTCGCCGCCGGCAGCCTCGCCCCAGACCGCGGCGTCATCCCCGCGCAGGCTGCGGTCCCATATCCGGCCCTGGTAGGAGACCTGCACGACGCCGTCCTCGGCGGCGCGGGCCACGGCCCAGTTGGCCACCGCCCAGCCCCGCCCCTCGTCGCCGCCGGGGTCGACCACCAGCGCGGTCGCTCCGGCGCCGGCGGGCAGCTGCGGGGCCACCGAGCCCGCACCGGCGAGGGAGGAGGTCAGCGCTCCGGAGTCCGTCAGCCGCGGGAACTGGCGCTCCAGCTGCGCGCTGACCTGCTCGGGGGAGACGGTGCTGCCGACGGCGCCCAGTGTGCAGACGAGGTTCGGGCCCGACTGGCCGGTCAGCGCGGAGGCGTACAGGCGGCCCTCGGTCTCATGATCGCGGTACGCCTCGGGGTGACCGCTGCGCTGGACCCGCTGGGCGACGTCGTTGATGTCGGCGCTGGTGTACCCCTCGATCTGCTCGAGCGCGTCGTAGAAGGCGTTGGTCGCATAGAGCGGATCCAGGAGCTCCACCTCGCTGCCCCAGCCCTGTGAGGGCCGCTGCTGGAACAGTCCCAGCGAGTCACGGTCCCCGTAGTCGATGTTGCGCAGCTGCGACTCCTGGTAGGCGGTCGCCAGCGCGATCGACGCCGCCCGCGGCGGGAGGCCCCGGTCCACCGCGACCGCGCTGATGAGGGCGGCATTGGCCGCCCGCTCGGTGGAGTAGCGGTGGCTGGTGCCCAGGCCGGTGGCCGTGCAGGTGCCTTCGTGAGCGGGTGAGCCGTAGCGCTCGAGGGCGAGGTACGAGCCACCGGCGATCCCGGCCAGCAGCAGCACCATGGCCAGCGGGATCGCCAGGTGCCGGGCGAAGCCCCCGCGGGAGCGGGCGGTGCGTGCCACCTGAGGCCCCCCTTCAGTCGTCAGTTCGCGTGCAGGGCGGCGTTGAGCTCGACGGTCTGACCCTGACGGGCGACGGCCTCGACCGCACCGGTCAGGGAGTTGCGGCGGAAGAGCAGGTTGGCCATGCCCGAGAGCTCGCGGGCCTTGACCACGTGCGCCTCGCCCTCGGCGCCCCCGTCGGCCGCCTTCTCGCCGACCACGATCACCTTGGTGCCGGCGGTGAGGTAGAGACCCGCCTCGACCACGCAGTCGTCGCCGAGGGCGATGCCGATGCCGGCCTCCGCACCCACCAGCGAGCGACGGCCGATGCGCACGCGCTCGGAGCCGCCGCCGGAGAGGGTGCCCATGGTCGAGGCGCCGCCGCCGACGTCCGAGCCGTCCCCGACCACCACGCCCTGCGAGATGCGGCCCTCGATCATCGAGATGCCCAGCGTGCCGGCGTTGAAGTTCACGAAGCCCTCGTGCATGACGGTGGTGCCCTCGGCCAGGTGCGCGCCCAGCCGCACCCGGTCCGCGTCCCCGATGCGCACGCCCGTGGGGAGGACGTAGTCGACCATGCGGGGGAACTTGTCGAGGCTGAACACGGTCGGAGTACGGCCGGCGGCGACGAGCCGCAGCCTGGTCTCCTCGAAGCCGGGAACGGCGCAGGGGCCCTCGGACGTCCACACCACGTTGGTCAGCGTCGAGAACAGGCCCTCGAGGTTCTGGGCGTTGGGCTGGACCAGGCGGTGGGAGAGCAGGTGCAGGCGCAGGTACGCATCGGCGGCGTCGGCCGGCGCGGCGGTCAGGTCGATGCTGCGCACCACGACCTCCTGCGTCGTGCCCCGTACCTCGTCGGCGTGGGCGGCGGCGCCGAGCTGGGCGTGCAGGGGGTGGGATTCGGGTGCCTCCGGGGCGTCGCCGAGCTGGGGGGAGGGGTACCAGGCGTCCAGCGTGGACCCGTCGGCGGCGATCGTGGCGAGCGCGATGCCCCAGGCGTGGGTCGCGGCGGGAGCGGTGGTGTCCGTCGTCGTAGTCATGGGGAGAGTCTACGAATCCTGGGTGGGAGGGGACGCGCCCCGGTCACCGACCGGCGGGGTCCTGAGTCCCGAACCACTCCGTCGCCCGGACCCGGCGCGCGATCTGCTCGAGCCGACGACTTCGGAGATGGACGCAGAGCACCGCGAGCAGGAGGGCCGCGACTCCGCCGCCCAGCGACCACAGAGCCGGCGGGATCAGCGCGCTCTCCTCTCCGCGCAGCAGCGTGATCAGCAGGATCGCGGCGCCCGCGCAGATCGCGATCACCCCTGCGGCGACCAGCAGCGCGGGCAGCAGCGCCCGCAGGATCGCGGGCCCCGCGGAGTCGCGCTGGAGGGGTCGGGCCAGGGGCAGCCCGCGGCCCAGCTGGCCCGGGCGGGAGACCGCCCAGTCCAGCAGCGCCCGGTCCCGCAGCCGGGTCGCGACCCGGCCGACGATCGCGGCGGCGGTCAGGGCAGCGGCGGCGACCACGGCCAGCGGCCAGGAACCCAGCGGGATCGCGCCGACGCCGGTCTCGTCGGAGGTCACCCCGAGGACGATCAGTGCGACCACGCATCCCAGCGCGACCAGCACCAGCGCGGTCTCCAGCACGCGCCACCCTCTCTGCCGTGCCGCCTGCTCCGCCTCAGCGGCGGAGGAGACCTCGTCGCAGACCTGATCAGCCCCCTCCTCGAGCACCACCCGGCGCTCGTCGGCCAGGCGCACGGCGAAGTCGTCGACGCTCTCCGGCGCCCGCAGGGACGCGGCGTAGGTGGCGCGCTGAGCAGTGGTCAGCCAGGCGGTCAGCACCAGAGCGTCCGCCAGGGCCCGCTCCTCGGGGATCTGACTCGAGTTCGCGAGCGCACGGATCCGTGCGGCCCGGCGCCCGCCGAAGAGACCGCCCCGGGCGGCAGGGGCGCCATGGGGCTGATGCCTCGGCGGCGTCGATGGGTTCTCCATGGGTCTCATGCTCCCAGACCCCGCGCTGCGCGGCAGCGGGACCCGCCCGCGCCATACTGGAGCGATGACCGCCGCCACCGAGCCCGCCCGCACCGTCGCCGTCGTCGGAGCCGGCCCGCGGGGCACGGCGATCGTCGAGCGCCTGGTCGCCGCCTCGAGGCGCGCGGACTGGCAGGGACACCTCACGGTGCACCTGATCGACCCGCACGTCGGCCGCGGCGGGTCGGTGTGGCGCCACGACCAGCCGGACGTGCTGCTGATGAACACCACCACCTGCCAGACCACGATGTACCCCGACGAGTCGTGCCGCCCCGTCCTGCCGACTCTGCACACCGAGACGCTCGCCGATCATCTCGCCCGCGAGGGCCTCGGACCGGGCGACTTCGCCTCCCGCGCCGCCCACGGGCGCTACCTCGCCCGCGTCCTGGCCACCGCGGAGGCCGACGCCGACCGCGCCCGGCTGCGCATCGTCCAGCACGCCGCCGAGGCCGTCGACGTCACCGGTCCGGCCGACGGCGCCCAGCGGGTGCGACTGTCCGACGGGCGCGTGCTGCGCGCTGACGCGGTCGCGCTCGCCCTGGGCCACCTGCCCACTGCGCTCGGCCCCCGCTCCCAGCAGCTCGCCGACGCCGCCGAGCGCCACGGCCTGATCCACATCGGGCCCGCCAACCCGCTCGAGGTCGACTACTCCTCCCTGCTGGGCCGGGATGCGGTCGCCGTCCAGGGCATGGGCCTGAACTTCTACGACGCCATCGGCATGCTCACGGCTGTCGCCGGCGGCCGCTTCGAGCCCGACGCCGAGGTGCCGTCGGGCCTGCGCTATGTTCCCGGTGGCGAGGAGCCTCGCCTGGTGGTCGGCTCCCGCTCCGGCATGGTCTACCGGCCCAAGCCGGACCTGCCGCCCGACTCCCTCGCGCCCTACGTCCCGCAGGTCCTCACCGGGGAGCGGGTGCTCGAGCTCGCGGTGCGCCCCGCCGGCGTCGACCACGAGCGCGATGTGATGCCGCTGATGCTGGCCGAGCTGCGCCGCGCCCTCGCCGAGGCAGGGTTCACCGATCTCGCGACCGACGAGGCGCTGCTGCACCTGCTGTTCCCCTTCGGCCGGCGCGGCGGCGAGAGCCACGAGCCCCACCGCCGCACCCGCGACGTGCTGCGCCGGGCTCTGTGCGCCGCCACGGAGCCGGATCCGGCGTGGGTGCTGATCTACCGCGTGCTGGTCGCCCTGCGTCTCCAGGTGGGCCGACTGACGGACCTCGGCGCGTACACGACGGAGTCCGTGCGCCGCGACATCGATGGGCACCTGCGCAACGCCTTCGCCTCCTGGGCGTCGGGTCCTCCGGTGCTGCGCGTGCGCCAGCTGCTCGCCCTGGAGGAGGCGGGCCTGGTGACGTTCACGGGCCCACGCATGCACCTGGACATCGACGAGGAGGCCGGCCGCTTCGCGGCGCGCGCCGCGGACGGGACCACCATCCTGTGCGACGGCGTGCTGGAGGCGCATCTGCCGCCGGTGGATCTGCCCGCCTACCGCAGCGCCCTGCTCGGTGCCTGGCGGGAGCGCGGCGAGGTGCAGAAGGACTCCTGGGCCTCTCGCGGGACCCGGCGCCGCATGCTCACCGGCTCGATCGCCGTGGATGGCCTGTACGCGCCGATCGGGGTCGACGGCACCGTCTACGAGCGTCGCCTCATGGTCGGAGTGCCGGTGAGCACCGCCCAGCCCGGCTCGGCGATCAGCGCCGAGCCCGGCACCTCCGCCCAGCTGCTGCGCCACGCCGAGGCCGTGGCTCTGCGGCTGGCCCGCGCCGGGGGCGCACTCGCCGAGGAACGGGAGCGGGTCGAACGGTGAGGCAGGGGCAGAGGCAGGAGCGGGGCATGGCACGATGGCGCCCATGACCACCCACGGCGCCCCCGCACTGGACCCGTCGGCCGACATCGTCGACCTCACGGCGGCGATCGTCGACATCGAGTCCGTCTCCGGCGACGAGCGCGCGCTCGCCGATGCGATCGAGACCGCCCTGCGCAGGCGGGCACCGCATCTCGAGGTGATCCGGGACGGGGACACCGTCATCGCCCGCACCCATCGCGGGCTCGGCCGGCGCGTGCTGCTGGCCGGCCACCTCGACACCGTGCCCGTCGCCGCCAACCTGCCGTCGACGCGCCGTACCCGCGCGGGTCGTGAGGAGCTCGTCGGCCGTGGCAGCTGCGACATGAAGGGCGGCGTCGCGGTCCTGTTCAAGCTGGCCGTGGAGGCCGACGCCGCGCCCGTCGACCTCACCTGGGTCTTCTACGACCATGAGGAGGTCGCGGCGGCGGACAACTCGCTGACCCGCATCGCCGCCGAGCACCCCGAGTACCTCGAGGCGGACTTCGCGATCCTCGGCGAGCCGACCTCGGCCGGGGTCGAGGGGGGCTGCAAGGGCACCATGCGGCTCGAGGTCACCGCCCGGGGCGTGGCCGCGCACTCCGCGCGCGACTGGGTGGGCGAGAACGCCATCCATCACCTGGCACCGGTGCTGGAGCGCCTGGCCGGGTACGAGGCCCGGCGGGCGGTGATCGACGGGCTGGAGTACCGCGAGTGCCTCAACGCGGTGGCGATCTCCGGCGGCATCGCCGGCAACGTCATCCCCGACCGGGCGAGCGCGACGATCAACTACCGCTTCGCCCCGGACACCACCGTCCGGCAGGCGGAGACGCACGTGCGCGAGGTCCTCGCCGGCCTCGACCTCGACATCGCAGTCACCGACGCGTCCCCCGGTGCGCTGCCGGGCCTGGACACCCCGCCGGCGCGGGAGTTCCTCGCAGCGCTGGGCGAGGACGTCCCGGTGGCCGCCAAGCAGGGATGGACGGATGTCGCCCGGTTCGCGGCCCTCGGCACGCCCGCCGTGAACTTCGGCCCCGGGGATCCGCTGCTGGCCCACGCCGACGACGAGCACGTGCCGGTCGCGGACCTGGAGGAATCCCTGCGCGGCCTGCGCCGGTTCCTCGCCCCGCCGTCGGCGCCCGGGGATACGCTCGCTCCATGACGTCCCAGGCTCCACAGAACCGCCACGACCACCGGAAGGGACCCGTCACGCTGCGCGGGAACCTGCGCCCCACCCGCACCACCGATCAACGGCTGCTGGAGGAGGACGGTCCCGGCGACTGGGTCCACTCCGACCCGTGGCGGGTGCTGCGCATCCAGTCGGAGTTCGTCGAGGGCTTCGGCGCTCTCGCCGAGCTCGGCCCGGCGGTCTCCATCTTCGGCTCCGCCCGCATCGCCGAGGACCATCCCCACTACGCGGTCGCCATGGAGATCGCGCGCGGCCTGGTGGACATGGGATATGCGGTCATCACCGGCGGCGGCCCCGGAATCATGGAGGCCGGTAATCGTGGAGCTCAGGAGGCGGGCGGCGTCTCCGTGGGCCTCGGTATCGAGCTCCCGCACGAGCAGGGCATGAACCCCTACGTGGATCTCGGGGTCGACTTCCGCTACTTCTTCGCCCGCAAGATGATGTTCGTGAAGTACTCCAGCGGATTCGTGGTGATGCCCGGCGGGTTCGGCACCTTCGACGAGCTGTTCGAAGCGCTGTGCCTGATGCAGACCCACAAGATCGCCATGTTCCCCGTGGTGCTGGTGGGCCGGGACTACTGGAGCGGACTGATCGACTGGCTCCGCAGCGCGGTGCTGGACTCGGGGGCGATCAACAGCCCCGACGTGGACCTCATGCGTGTCGTCGACACCGCCGACGAGGCCATCGCCGTGCTCCGGGAGGCGGCGCAGCGATGACCGCCGTCAGCCCCATCGTGCTGCTCCTGCTGCTGGCCGCAGCGGTGGTCGGAGTGGTCATGGTGCTCGTGGCGCTGGGGCGTCTGGGCGACGGGATCAGCGTGCCGGAGCGGCGTCGCAGAGCGCGTCGCTCGACCACGTCACAAGACCTGAGATAATGGCCACCGTACGCGCGCTGTCCGAGGCCCCGTCCGGGGGAGCCACTCGGGGACAGCGACACCATCAAGGAGGCACGCCATGGCTGCTATGAAGCCGCGCACCGGGGACGGTCCGCTCGAGGTCGTGGAGGAGGGGCGCAGCATCATCATGCGGGTCCCGCTCGAGGGGGGCGGGCGCCTCGTGGTCGAGATCGCGGCATCTGAGGCCGAAGAACTGCGAGACGCCCTCCAAGGCGTTATCAAGGTCTGACCGACGTGCTGCGAGCTTGCGAGCGGTAGGAGGTCAGGAGGGTGTGCAGAGTCTGACCGACGTGCTGCGAGCTTGCGAGCGGTAGGAGGTCAGGAGGGTGTGCAGAGTCTGACCGACGTGCTGCGAGCACGCCGCCCAGCAGCCCCGCACCGCCACGGTGCGGGGCTGCTGTCGTTCCCGGGGGAGGAGAGAGCTCGTCGGATCCGCGACCCGGTGGGAATTCGAGGCCCGTGGCAACCGGGTCACGGATCCGGCGAGAGCGCGGAGGCGAAAGATGTGGGGGCGGGGCTCAGGAGCCGGCGGGGCGCAGCACGGCGGCCAGCACGCCGTCGCCGCTGCCGGTGAGCACCGGGACCAGGTCCTCCGATTCGGAGACGGCCTTGAGCACTGCCCGCACGGACTGCGTGGTCGAGTCCCGGGCCGCCGGATCGGCGACGCGATCGTGGTAGAGCGCGTGAGGGATCACGAGCACCCCGCCGGGACGCAGCAGCCGGCGGGCATGGGTGAGCAGGTCGAGGGCGTGCGGCGCCTGTGCCGGGAAGCTGACGAGGTCGTAGGCGTGGTCGGTGAGGCGTCCGATGACCTCGCGGGGGCTGCCGGCGATGGTGCGCACCCGCGGTGAGCGGATCTTCGCCTCTGCGAAGGACTCGCGGGCGGCGCGGTGGTTCTCGACCTCGGGATCGATCGTGGTGAGCACGCCGTCGGCATGCATGCCCGAGAGCAGGTAGAGGGAGCCGACGCCGCTGCCCGTGCCGATCTCGACGGCGGACTTGGCCTGCACGGCCGCGGCGAGGACCCGCATCAGCGCACCGGCGCCGGGCAGCACCGGGGTGGCCCCGAGCTCGTTGCCACGTTCCCTGGCCCGTGCCAGGACGCCGTCGTCGGCGTAGAGGGTCGCCTCGTCGACGAACTCCTCGCCATGGGCCCAGCTGGCCACCTTTCCCGACGACATCTATGCATCCTCTCCTTCGGTCCCGTCACGGTCGGCTAAGACTACGACAGCGGCTGAGAACTCCTCACCGACTGCGGTGCAATAATGGCACTGCATATCAGCGGACGACACGTACAGGTGGAGCATGGGCGGCCAGGGATTCTTGGGACTCGGCGGGTGGGAAGTCGTCATCCTGCTGATCGTGTTCCTGGTCATCGTGGGACCTCAGCGTCTGCCTGATCTCACCCGTCAGCTGGTCCGCTGGGTCCGTCAGGCCCGGCAGTGGGTCGACGACTCCCGCGCCACGGTCGAGGACGAGATGGGTATCGCCATCGAGGACCTGCGCAAGTACGACCCGCGTCAGTACGACCCGCGCCGCATCATCCGTGAGGCCTGGGGCGATACCGACCCCGAGGATCTCCTGCCCAGCAAGGAAGCGATGTCCGCCGTCGCGGGAGCGGGAGCGGCCGGTGCCGCGGCGAAGAAGGGCTCCTCGAAGGGCGGGAAGGCGAAGAAGGACAAGGGCCCCCAGCGCGCCCCCTTCGATCCCGAAGCCACCTGAGCCGACGCGGAACCCGCTGGGCCGACCCCGAACCCGCTGGGCCGACCCCGAACCCGCTGAGCCCACCCGGACGCCATCAGGCGGCTCGGGACACGGGCTCGCACAGGCCCGGACCGCCGGGCCCAGCACGGGCCGGAAACGCGCCCGACGGCGTCGCTCAGGACCGCGAGACAGTCAGCGGCAGCTTCATCTTGTCCAGCCCCCGCGGTGTGTGCACGAGCGAGCGGGCCACGCCCGACAGCGCCATCGCGGTGGGGGAGTCCGGGGCCGAGACCACCATCGGGACACCGGTGTCGGCACCCTCGCGCAGCGCGGGGTCCAGACCGACCCGGCCGAGAACGGGCACGTCATGGCCGACGGCCTCGGCCAGGGTCGCCGCCACGCGGTCGCCGCCGCCGGAGCCGAACACGTCCATCACGGAGCCGTCCGGAAGCGTCAGCCCCGCCATGTTCTCGATCACCCCGGCGATCTCCTGGCCGGTCGAGGAGGCCAGCGAGCCGACGCGCTCGGCGACGCTGGAGGCGGACTGCTGCGGCGTGGTCACCACGAGCATCTGCGCCGAGGGCAGCAGCTGGGCCACGGAGATCGCGACGTCCCCGGTGCCGGGCGGCAGGTCCAGCAGCAGCACGTCGAGGTCGCCCCAGTACACGTCGGAGGCGAACTGCTCGATGGCGCGGTGCATCTTGGGCCCGCGCCACACCACGGCCTGCCCCTCCGGCACGAACATGCCGATGCTCATCACGGCCACGCCGTGGCCCTCGGGCGGCATCAGCAGGTCGGAGACCTTGGTCGGCTTGTCGGTGACGCCGAACATGCCGGGCATCGAGAATCCATGGATGTCCGCGTCGATCACGCCGACGCGCAGTCCGTCGGCCGCCATCGCGGCGGCGAGATTCGCGGTCACGGTGGACTTGCCGACGCCTCCCTTGCCGGAGGAGACCGCGTAGATGCGGGTCAGGGAGCCGGGCTGGTTGAACGGGATCTGGCGCCGCCCCTGCCGCAGGCGTGCGGTCAGCTCGCGGCGCTGCTCCTCGTTCATGGCCCCGGTGGTGACCTCGACGCGGCTCAGGCCCGGCACGGTGGCGGTGGCCTCGGCGGTCTCCCGTTCGATCCGGTCGCGCATGGGGCAGCCCTCGATGGTCAGCAGCACCTTGACGTGGGCGGTGCCCTCGGCGTCGACGGTGACGTCGTCGACCATGCCGAGGTCGGTGATCGGCTGACGGATCTCGGGGTCGATGACGCCGCTGAGCGCCTCGTGGATGAGGGCGGCGCGGTCGTCGGTGGCGGAGGTCTGCTCTGTGGTGGTCACGAGAGGTCGTTCTCCTTCGGGTGGTCGGGGGAGCGTTCGGCCAGCGCGGCGGCGACCTCCTCGCGGAGGATGGTCCGCAGAGCGCTGGTCTCGAGGGTCATGACGGGGGACTGCTCGGTTCCCGCGCCGGACGCGGTCGAGGCGTCGGCGGGGTCCCTGTGGGAAATGTCGGGCTTCGTGCGGTTCCCGCTCTCGGAGGGCGCCTCGGCGTCGTCCGTCTCGGAGCCGGTGCGCTCCTCGAGCCCTTCGAGGAGGTCCCGCAGCTCGCCGCGCACGAAGTCGCGGGTGGCGACCTCGTTCAGGGCCAGGCGCAGCGAGGCGATCTCACGGGTGATGAAGTCGGTCGTGGCATGGTTGATCTCGTTGGACTGGCGATCCTGCTCCGCCTGCACGCGGTCGCGGTCGTCCTGACGGTTCTGGGCCAGCAGCAGCAGAGGAGCGGCATAGGAGGCCTGCAGGGACAGGATCAGGGTCAGCAGCGTGAAGTTCAGGGCACGCGGGTCGAACTGCGCCGATTCGGGGGCCAGCGAGTTCCACGTCAGCCAGGCCGCACAGAACAGGGTCATCCCGACCAGGAAGGCCGGGGTGCCCATCATCCGGGCGAAGGCCTCCGCCGCGCGGCCGAATGCGTCGCCACGGAGGGGGTTGCGCAGCCACGTGCGGCGGCGGGGACCGGGATCGTCGAGAGGAGCGGGGTTGTGCTCGGCCATTCTCACTCCTCCTCGGCGTCATCACGGGCGGTCGCCCGGGCGATCTCGGACAGGTCGATCTGTCCGGTGGTGGGCACGGGTTCGTCCTGCTCGCGCCAGTCATCGGGCAGGACGTGATCGAGCACGTCGTCGACCGTGACCGTGCCGAGCAGGTGGCCGTCGTCGTCGATCACGGGGATGGAGACCAGGTTGTAGGTCGCCATCTCGCGGGTGACCTCGGACAGCGGCGCGGTGGGGCCGACGGCGACGCGGTCGGCATCGAGGATCTCGCCGACGGGCCGGTCGGGCCGCTCCCGCAGCAGCTGCTGGAAATGGACGATCCCCAGCAGCCTGCCGGTCGGGGTCTCGAGCGGGGCGCGGCACACCAGCACGGTCGCGGCGAGCGCGGCGTGGAGATCCTCGCGGCTGATCATCGCCAGACAGTGGGCCACCGAGGTCTCGGGGGCGACGATGATCGGCTCGGTGGTCATCATGCCGCCGGCGGTGTATTCGTCGTAGGCCAGCAGGCGGCGCACGTCCTCCGCCTCTTCGGGCTCCATCAGGCCCAGCAGCTGGGAGGCGACCTGCTCGGGCAGCTCCTGCAGCAGGTCCGCGGCGTCGTCGGGGTCCATGACGTCCAGCACGTCGGCGGCACGGGTGGGATCCAGCCCGGTGACGACCTCGACCCGGACGTCCTCGGGCAGTTCCTCCAGCGCATCGGCCAGGCGTTCGTCGGCCAGCTCCCCGGCCAGCTCGATCCGTCGCTTGGCATCGAGCTCCTGGATGATCTCGGCCAGATCGGCGGGATTGAGATCCTGGTAGGAGGCCGCCAGCAGGTGCGCCGACTGCTCCGCCTGGGTGCCGAACAGTCCGCTGACCTCGGTGATCTGGACGGTGAGCGTCTCCCCGCGCGATACCAGACGGCTCAGCGAGCTGCCGCGGCGACGGCGGCGCACGTGCAGCCGGGAGACCTCCCAGTCCTTGTGCCGGTTCTGGTCCAGGGCGATGTCCAGCACCGTCGCCTCGCCGGAGCCGTCGTTGAGCGTGACCGCGCGATCGAGCAGGTCACCGATCACCAGCAGCTCCCCGGCGCGCTTCTCGAAGCGGCGCACGTTCAGCACCCCGGTCGAGATCACCTGGCCCGGCGAGATGGAGGTGACGCGGGTGATGGGCAGGAACACGCGGCGCTTGGCCGCGACCTCGACCACGAACCCGACGGCGCGCGCCGAGCTGCGTGCCTGGGGCAGCACGACGACGTCCCGCACCTTCGCCACCACGTCCCCGATGGGATCGAAGACGGTGGTGCCGGCGAGCCGAGCCGCGTAGAAGCGCGCCAGCTGGGCGCTGCTCACTGCCCCGGACCTGCTCACGGCCGCCGGCCGCTGATCTCGGCGATCCACTTCTCGACGTCCTCGGCCCGACGGGGAGCCGCGGCCGAGAGATTCTCGACGCCGTCGGCGGTGACCAGGACGTCGTCCTCGATGCGCACGCCGATGCCGCGCAGCTCCTCGGGGACCAGCAGGTCGTTCTCCTTGAAGTACAGACCGGGCTCGATCGTGAAGACCATCCCGGGCTGGAGCTCCGCGTCGAGGTACATCTCGCGACGGGCCTGCGCGCAGTCGTGGACGTCCATGCCCAGGTGATGGCTGGTGCCGTGGACCATCCAGCGCCGGTGCCACTGACCCTCGGGCGAGAGCGACTGCTCGGCGGTCCCCGGCAGCAGCCCCCATTGCTCGAGCCGGGCGGCGATGACCTCCATGGCGGTCGCGTGCAGCTGGCGGAAGCGCACGCCGGGCCGGGCGATCGCGAAGGCGGCGTCGGCCGCCTCCAGCACCGCGTCGTAGACCTTCCGCTGCGCCGGGGCGAACGTGCCGGAGACCGGCAGGGTGCGGGTGACGTCGGCGGTGTAGAGCGAATCGACCTCGACGCCGGCGTCCAGCAGCACCAGATCGTCCTCGTGCACGGTCCCGTCGTTGCGGATCCAGTGCAGGGTGCAGGCGTGGTCGCCGGCGGCGGCGATCGTGTCATAGCCGACGCCGTTCCCCTCGACGCGCGCGGTGCGGGCGAAGACGCCCTCGATCACGCGCTCGCCGCGGGCGTGGGCGACGGCCTGGGGCAGGTGGGCGATGACGTCCTCGAAGCCGCGGACGGTCGCGTCGACGGCCTTGCGCAGCTGGCGGACCTCGTACTCGTCCTTGACCAGACGCTGCTCACTGGTGGCTTCCTTCAGCTCGGCGTGCTGCGCGGCGGCGTCGTCCCCGCCGGGGAGCCCGTTCTGGGTACGGATCTCCTGGACCATCGATTCCACGGCGGCATCGACGCCCGGCATCACCGACAGCGACAGCTGCGCGCCGACGTCCTTGGCGAGGTGGTCGCGGAGGTCATCGATGTGCCGCACCTCGATGCCGAGGCGCTGCGAGGCCTCCTCGAGCGTCGGCCGGCGGCCCACCCACATCTCGCCGTAGCGCGAGTCGGCATAGAACTCGCTGCTGTCGAAGCCGGCGCGGGGCCGGAAGAAGTACGTGGCCTGCGCTCGGCCCGGATCCTCCGCCGAGGGCTCGACGACGAGGACGCTGTCGGGCTCCTCGTCGGTGCCGAGGCCCGAGTAGTAGGCGAAGGCGGTGTCCGGGCGGAACTGGTAGTCGGTGTCGTTGGAGCGGACCTTGAGCACGCCGGCGGGCAGCACCATGCGGGTGGCGGGCAGACGTCGCACCAGCGCGTCGCGTCGCGCTGATGTGAAATCCGCCGCCTCGCGGCGTTCGGCGTCGGGAACCGTCTCGTCCCATCCGGAGGCGATGAACTCGCGGAACGCCTCGTTGGTGGGGCGCTGCGAGCGGGCATCGCCGCGGGAGGCGAGACCGTTGCCGGTGGCGGGCGTGCTGGTGTCGGTGCTCTCGGTGCTCACCCCCCGATGGTCTCACGCGCCGGTCTACCCTGGAACTATGAGCGACAGGTCCGATCCCACCCGCGCGGAGCGCATCGACCTGCACGCCCATACCTCGTGGTCCGACGGCACGTGTGATGTCCACGGTCTGTTCCGGGGCGCCCGCGAGGAGGGGCTGGGCGCTCTCGCACTGACCGATCACGACACCGTGGCCGGCTGGGCGGAACTGCCCGGCGCGGTCACCGCGAGCGGGGTGGCGGCCGTGCCCGGCGTCGAGGTCTCCTCCGAGCACGAACGCCTCAGCGTGCACATCCTGGCGCTGCTGGTGGACCCCTCTCCGGACACGGAGCTCGCGACGGAGATGGCCAGTGCACGCTCCTCCCGGTCCCAGCGCGCTCGCCGGATGGTCGAGCTGGTCGCGGCCGACTATCCGATCACGTGGCAGGACGTGCAGGCGCAGGTGGCCGGTGAGCGCACCGTGATCGGGCGCCCCCACATCGCCGACGCCCTGGTCGCCCAGGGCAGCATCCCGGACCGCTCCGCTGCGTTCCGCGAGATCCTCAGCCCCTCCGGGCCGTACTACGTGCCGTACTACGCGCCCTCGCCGACGGTCGCGGTGCGCGCGATCCGCGACGCCGGGGGAGTGGCCGTGGTCGCCCACCCGGGCTCCGTCGCCCGCGACGGAGACCTTCCGCTGGAGCTGCTGGAGTCCATGGTCGAGGCGGGCCTGGCCGGCGTGGAGGTCGATCATCGCGAGCACGACGAGGCCGAGCGCGCCCGGCTGCGTGACTTCGCGCGCCGCCACGATCTGCTGATCACCGGTGGCAGCGACTACCATGGCGCCGGCAAACCCAACCGGCTCGGGGAGAACCTCACGCAGCCGTCCGTCCTGGCGGCGATCACCGAGCGCGCCACGAGCACCACCGAGGTCATCCGCCCGTGAACCTGGTCGATCCGAGCTTCCTGACCGGGGTCTTCGTCACCCTTTTCGTCATCATCGACCCGCCGGGCACGGTGCCCATCTTCCTGTCGCTGACCAGCACCATGACCGCGAAGCAGCGGCACCGGGCGGCGCTGGTGGCCGTCGGTGTGGCGATGCTGATCATCTCGGTGTTCGCCCTGTTCGGGCGGTTCATCCTCGACTACATGAGCATCTCGCTGCCGGCGCTGCAGTTCTCCGGCGGGCTCCTGCTGCTGATCGTCGCGCTGCAGCTGCTGACCGGGAAGATGGGGGAGATGGCTGCGAGCGAGGGCGTGAACGTGGCCCTCGTGCCGCTGGGCACGCCGCTGCTCGGCGGCCCCGGGGCGATCGTCGCGGTGATGCTCTTCGTCCAGCAGACCGAGGGCGAGGTCGCTCGGATCAGCTCGCTCGCCATCGCCATGGTGCTGCTGGCCGTGGCGATCTACCTCGCGATGCGGTTCGCGGGCGTCATTGCCCGGATCCTCGGCGAGGGCGGGGTCACGCTGGTCACCCGCATCTCCGGCGTGCTGCTGGCCGCGATCAGCACGCAGATGATCTTCGACGCGATCCACGCCTTCCTCGCCGCCTGGGGCGTCGTCCCGGCCTGACGTGCGGAGCCGCCCTGCGGATCAGCCCCGCGGACCTGCCCTGCGGATCTGCCCTGTCGGGGCGTTCCTCGTCAGGACCTTCCCCGTGAGAGCACGAATGCCCGCGACCCGGATATCACTCGGGTCGCGGGCATTCTCGATGCTCAGCTCTCGGCGCGCTCAGCCCTCGGCGGGGGCGGAGGAGCCGCCGCCGTTGCCACCACTGCCGCCGCTGCGGCCGCGGCCGCCACGGGAGCGGCGACGGCGGGGACGTTCGCTGGACCCCGCGGCGTCGGAGCCCTCGCGGCCTCCGGCCGGGCCCGAGCTGCTCTCGGCGACGACCTCGCCGTTGACCCGGCGGGTGCGCGAGCGCGACCGGTTGCGGCGCGGGCGGTCGCCGGAGCCTTCCGTCTTCCCGCCCTCGCTCGAGGACTGCTCGCGGCGCTCACCGCCGCGTCCTGCGCCACTGCGGCCGCCGCTGTCACGGCCACCACGGCCGCCGCTGTCACGACCGCCGCGGCCTCCGCCGCGTCCGCTGTCCCGCGGCCCGCGGGAGCCGGAGTCCGGGCCGCCGAGATCCTCGATCGCCTCGGCGTCCAGGCCGTCGCGGGTGCGCTTGTCGCGGGGCAGCGAGCCCTTGGCGTCGGAGGGGATGTCGAGCTCGGCGTAGAGGTGCTCCGAGGTGGAATACGTCTCCACGGCCTCCGTCGACTCCAGGCCGAGCTGGCGGGCGATCAGCGACCACCGGGCCAGATCCTCCCAGTCCACGAAGGTCACCGCGGTGCCCTTCTTGCCCGCGCGGCCGGTGCGGCCGGTCCGGTGGAGGTAGGTCTTGTCGTCGTCGGGGCAGTTCCAGTTCACGACGTGGGTGACATCGGTGACGTCGATGCCGCGGGCGGCGACGTCGGTCGCGACCAGCACGTCGATCTTGCCGTGACGGAAGGCGCGCAGCGCCTGCTCACGGGCACCCTGGCCCAGGTCGCCGTGCAGCGGGGCGGCGGCGAAGCCGCGGTCGGCGAGATCGCCGGCCACCCGGTCCGCCTGGCGCTTGGTGCGCATGAAGATGATCGTCAGACCACGCTCGCGGGCCTGCAGGATGCGCGCCATCACCTCGATCTTGTCGAGCTGGTGGGCGCGGTAGACGACCTGCTTGATGTCAGCCTTGGTGCGCGCCTCGTCGCCGGGATCCTGCGCACGGATGTGCGTCGGCTGGCTCATGAAGCGGCGGGCGAGGGCCATGATCGGCCCGGGCATCGTCGCGGAGAACAGCATGGTCTGGCGTGTGGTCGGCACCGCCTGCAGCAGCTTCTCGATGTCCTCGAGGAAGCCGAGGTCCAGCATCTCGTCGGCCTCGTCCAGCACCGCGGTGCGCACCTGGGACAGGTCCAGGTACTTCTGACGCAGCAGGTCCAGGAGGCGGCCGGGGGTCCCGACGACCACCTCGACGCCGCGCTCGAGGGCCTCGATCTGCGGCTCGTAGGCGCGACCGCCGTACACGGTCAGGATGCGCACCGGACGCTTCGCCGAGGCCGCCTCGAGATCCGCGGCGACCTGCACCGCGAGCTCACGGGTGGGCAGCACGACGAGGGCCTGCGGCTTCCCGACGGGGCGCCCGTCGGGGTTGTCCTCACCGGGTGCGACCGCTGCCTGCAGCAGGGGGATGCCGAAGCCGAGCGTCTTGCCGGTGCCCGTCTTGGCCTGGCCGATGATGTCGCGGCCGCGCAGGGCGACCGGCAGAGTCATCGACTGGATCGGGAACGGAGTGACGATGCCCTTGGCGGCGAGGGCATCGATGATGTCGGAGCGGACGTCGAAGTCCGCGAAGGTCTGTTCGGGCGCGCTGGTCCGACCGGTCTGGTCGGTCGTCTGGTCAGCAGCGTTGCCGGAGCTCTGCTCGACGGCGGGGGAGGCCGACACGGCCTCATCGGTGTGCGGGATGGTTTCAGGCACCGTTCAACTCTCTAAGTCATGGATGTGCACTGCCATGGTAGCCCCCATGCCTGCGGGGCGCCGGGGGAGTGCCCCGATTCAGCCGGCGCCGCCGTCGCTGGAGGCAGGCAGCGGGCTGCTGGGATCGGTGGGAGTGACGCGTTCCTCGTCCGGCAGCCCTTCGCCCGGCTCGACCTCCTGCTCGGAGGGGACGGGCGCCTCCGGCGTCCGGTCCTCCTCGGGAATCCGGAGCTCGGGCTGCTCGGCGGGCATCTGGGAGCGCTGGATCGACACCGAGACCAGTCCCATCCCGCCCATCACGATGTCGTCGTAGGCGACCAGATCCCCGGTCTCCTTGTCGAAATAGAGCATCCGGGCCGTGAGATCGAGAGGGTCGTCACCCTGCAGCACCGGGGCGATCCCGCCGGAGGCGAGCGCCCCGCCGGTGGAGCCGACCGTCAGCCAGTTGGTGCCCGAGCTCTCGACGTCCAGCTCGACGTTCGAGGTGTGCATGTGGCCGGACAGCACCAGCGGCACCCGGCCGAGCAGGCCCTCCGGCTGGGTGGGGTCATGGATCAGGGCGAGATCGACCGGGTCCTCGGGGTGTTCCCGGTCGTAGTCGGTGATGGTCTCGCCGAGCTGGAACCCGCTGGCCGCGACGGCTTCCTTCCCCTCGCGCCATCCGCCGGCGTCGGAGTCGTCGTCGGCCGCGAAGCGGGGATCGCCGATCCCGGCGATCTGCAGCCCGGCCACCTCGGTGACCTCGTTCTCCAGCACGGTCGCATTGGGCTGGTCGGCGATCACGGCCGCGGTGCTCGCCCCGTCGTGGTTGCCGGCGATGTAGACGTAGGGCACATCCAGCTCGCCGATCGAGCTGAGCAGCTCGTTCTCCAGCGACGTCCCCCAGGAGATGATGTCGCCGGTGTCGATGACCAGATCGATCGCGAACTGGGATTCCAGCTGCTCGATGACGTCGTACGCCTGGGGATTGTCGTGGATGTCCGAGACGTGCAGCACGGTCGTGACGTTCTCGGCGTCCATCCCCACGGGCAGGGAGTCCGCCGCGATGTAGAGAGCGGAGACCTGCCCCACGAACTCGGCGAGCGTGTCGCGGTAGTTCTCGTAGTCCACGACCTTGCCCTGGCCGATGTCGGCGACGTAACTGGCCTGGGACAGCAGTCCCTCGAACTTCGGCTGGTACAGCGACTCGGGCCTGAACGTCACCGACGTGGCGGCCACCGAGACCCCGACCACGGCGACCACTCCGCCGGCGGCGATCAGCGAGCGTCGTACCCGGCGGAACGTGAGGCCGACGGCCAGGCCGGCCCCTGCGGCTCCGCAGAGCGCGTTCAGGGCCGCATTCGTGGCGGCGGCGGCAGTGAGCGCCTCGGGTGCCGTCCGGGTCAGGTCGCTCAGGCCCTGGTCGGAGTAGAACAGCGCCTCGGCCTTGTCGATGTCCACGCCCTGCACGCGGGCCTCGATGCTGACCGGGGCGACGTGCGTGTCGAAGGCGATCTCGCCGACCGGGGGCAGCAGCAGGACGGTCTCGGAGGCGAACGAGGGACGCAGGTGGACCGTCGCGGTCAGCGGGCCGACGTCGACCCGGGTCGCGGGGGTCAGCAGGATGCCGACGACCGCCCCCAGGGCGGCGACCAGCACGGTGGTGCTCAGATGCAGGAGACGGATGCTGCGCCGTCTGCGCCGGCGACGTCCGGCCGCGGAGTCCTCCGGGGGCGCGTCCTCAGCGGTGGCCGACGAGTCCTCGTGCGCGGCCGCGGCATCCGGATCCGTCGCGGACTCGCCCGGCGAGTCCTCGTGGGCGGCGGCCACGGTGGGTCAGCCGAGGAAGCCGACGCGGCGGGGCTCCTCCGTGGAGAGCTCCGCGAAAGCGAGCTTCGCACCGGGGATCAGCACCGTGCGGCCCTTGTCGTCGACCAGCGTGACGGGGGTGCCGTCGGTGACGGCGGCGTTGAGGCGCTCGAGGACCTCGTCGGCCTTCTCCCCGGACTCGACGACGATCTCGCGGGGGGAGTGCTGGATGCCGATGCGGATCTCCATGTCGAAATCCTTCCCTCCGCCTCGGGGGCGGATGTCCGATGCTGTGCGCCGGAAGTCTACCGCTCGGAACCGGGGCGTGCGCTCCCGTCCCCCGCCAGCACGGGCCCGGCGACCTGCGGGTGCTCCAGCGGCTCGAATCCGGTGAGTCCGTGCACCATCGCCGCGGTCATCGTCTCGAGAACCTCCTCCCGCTCGGCCTCGTCGGCGGCGGCATGGAGCAGCAGGGCGGTGGTCTGGGCGATGGCGATGAACCCCCGGCCCACCACCCGTGCCTGGACCGTGCTCAAGCGGCGTGCAGCGGTCAGCACCCCGGCGAGCTCGATCGCCATCTCGTCCAGCACCAGGTCCACGCGCTCCTGGACCCGTGGGGAGATCGACTCGTGGCCCGTGAACAGGCGCAGGGCGTTCTCCAGGGACACGAACTGGTAGAAGCGCCCGAGGCCGTGACGCACGCGGGCCGCCGTGCCGCCGGCGTGATCCCCGATCGCCCGGACCTCGTCCAGCATCCGCCCGGCGAGGATGTCGATGACCTCGACGTACAGAGTCTCCTTCGAGTCGAAGTGCTGATAGAGGACCGGTTTGGTCACGCCCGCCGCGGCGGCGATGTCGTCCATCGACGTCGCCTGGAAGCCCTTCTCGGTGAAGACGCGGGTGGCGAGCTCGAGCAGCTGGGAGCGCCGCTGCGCGCGAGGCATCCGGACCGTGGGCGCCTTGGACGGCGAAGACATGGCGTCGACCTCCGGAGGGTGTGGCTGATCCGCGGTGATCCGTGACACTCTACCGTCCCGGCGGGCACGGTCGGCCCCCGACAGGTGTCGGCCTGGTGCGGTCCAATAGGGCCATGGCGAGGCGAGCAGGAGCGACCACGGGCGAGGGCATCCGTCTGCTCGGGCCGGATCTCGGGTCGCTGCCGCCGCTGCGTGACCGTGAGGAGCTCGACGGGGATCAGCGCCGGGCACTGGACGCGTTCACCGCGGGCGATGACGTGATCGTCCACGGCGGCCCGGCCAGCGGGCGCAGTGCTCTCGCCCTGGCTGCCGCGGCCGCACGCGGGGACGGCGCGCTGCTGCTCGCCCCGCGCCGCCTCGCCGCCGGCCATCTGCGCGACGCTCTCGGCGCCGGCGGCGCCGGCGAGGTGCGAGCCATGACCCCGCCGGCCCTGGCCCACGCGATCCTGCGCTCCGACGCGCTCGAGCGGGGGCTGGGGGAGCCGACCCTGGTCACGGGCGCAGAGCAGGACGCCCTGCTGGCCGAGCTGATCGCGGACCGGGAATCCTGGTACCTGGACGCCGATCCGGGGGCGCGCGCTCTGCCGGGCTTCCGCACCGAGCTGAGAGACCTGATCACGCGAGCGACCGAGCTGGGCCTGGCCCCGTCGGACCTCGAGGAGCTGGGCCGCCGACGGGACCGCCCGGCCTGGCGGGACGCCGCGGCGATCCTGCGCGACTATCTCGGGGTCCTCGATCTCGAGTCCTCGGCCGCCCTGGACGCGGGGCCGCGGCTCGACGCCGGCGGCCTGGTCCGGCGCGCTGCCCGCCTGCTGGAGGACCCGCGGACGCCCGCGCCCTTCCGGGCCGTCGTGATCGATGACGCGCAGGATCTGACAACGGCCGGGATCTCCCTGGTCGCGGCCCTGGCGGGGGCGGGGGCGCCGGTGCTGGTGTGCAGCTGCCCGGACGCGGCGGTGGACACGTTCCGGGGCGCCCTGCCCGATGCTGCCGACCGCATACGCGGGCTCCTCCGCCGCCCGGTGACCGAGGTCACCCTGCGCCGGTCCCACGGGGCGTCGGAGCGGATCGTCACGGGAGTCGACGCACTGCGCGGCCGGCTCCCGCTGGCCGGTGCCCCGGCGGCCTCCCGTCGCCCGCGGCCCGATGCCGTGTCCCTCGCTCGCGCTCCCGAGGCGCCCGCAGGCCCGTCCTCCGACGCTCAGTCCGCAGGCACCGCAGGCAGCACAGCCACCACAGGGATTGCGGTGCTGCGGGCGAGCGACCCGCTGGACGAGGCCCGACTGATCGGCTCCGCCCTGCGCGATCTCCACCACCGCGAGCAGATCCCCTACGACGACATGGCCGTCGTGTGCCGTTCCGGGGCCGCCGTCGCCGACGTCGCGGATCTGCTCTCGCGCACCGGCCTGCCGGTGCGCACGCCGCGCCGCCCCCAGCCGCTGCGCGACGTCCCGGCCATCGCCGACCTGCTCACGATCCTCGAGACCGGGCTCGCCCCGGAGGGGACCGTGCCGGATCCCCTCGTGGCCGATCGCCTGCTGCGCGGTCCCTTCGGCGACGCCGACACGCTGCGTCTGCGCCGTATCCGCCGGCTGCTGCTGGCTGCGCACCGCGCCGCCGGGACCGGGCAGGAGGTGGCCAGCGAGCAGCTGCTGGCCCGCGCCCTCACCGAGGACGAGGTCCCGGGCCTGCCCGCCCCGGATGCCCGGGACCGGGCCGCCGCCCCGGTCCACCGCGTGCGGGCGATGATCCGCGCCGTCCGCAAGCACCGCGACGCCGACGCCGAGCAGGTGATCTGGCACGCCTGGGATGCCTCCGGGCTGGCCGCAGGCTGGCGCCGCGCCGCCCTCGGCGCCCCCGGCGACGTCGACGGTGCCCGCTCCCGCCTGGCCGGATCCCGGCTCGACGCCCTGCTGGAGCTGTTCGCCGCCGCGGAGCGTCTGACCGATCGCCGTCCCGGCGCCGGCGCACTCGATCTCGTCGAGCAGATCCGCTCCCAGGCCGTGGTCGAGGACACCCTCGCCCCGGCCGCCGCCCCGCGGGGACGGCTGAGCGTGCTCACACCCGCCCAGCTCGCCGGTGAGCACCGGGACACGGTCGTCCTCGCCCGCGTCCAGGAACGAGCCTGGCCGGACCTGCGCCTGCGCTCGACCCTGTTCGGTGCAGCGGAGCTCTCGCTGCTGGCCGGTGCCGGCGCCGATGCGGGGACGGAGGCCGGTGCCGGGATCCCCACCGGCCTCGAGGACCCCGAATCGCTGCGCGCCATCCAGCGCTCCCAGGTGGTCGCCGACGAACTGCGTCTTGCCGTCAGCGCCGTCGCCCGTGCCCGCACCCGAGTGCTGGTCACTGCGGTCGAGGACGATCAGCTGGCCCCGTCGGCGCTGGTCGAAGCCGTCGAGACGCTGCCCGGTGAGCCCTGGACGCAGCTGGACACCCTGCGGCAGGACCCCGGCCCCGCGCCCGATGCCCGCCGGCTCGTCGCCGCCCTGCGCCGCCGTCTGCACGAGGACGACCCGCAGCGGGCGCGGGATGCCGCGATCGCACTGGCGGCCCTCGGCCGCGCCGGCGCCCCTGGCACGGACCCGGCGCGCTGGTACCACCAGGAGCCCAGCACCACCGAGCCCCTGCACGATCCCGGTGCCCCCATCGCCCTGTCGCCCTCGGCGCTCGAGCGCGCCGTCGACTGCCCCCAGTCCTGGCTCATGGAGCGCTCCGGCGGCACCCGCGCCGGTGGGCCCGCACAGCTGATCGGGACCGCACTGCACCATCTGGCCCAGGTCCATCCCCGCGGCCCCGAGAACGGCACCGAGGACCTCCTGCGCGAGCTGCACGCGCTGCTGCGCTCGGTGCCCGGCACCGAGACCTGGTCCGGGCGCCGCCGCATCCGCCACGCCGAGGACGCCGCCCGGCTGCTCGCCGAGCACCTGCGCAGCGCCCCCGCCCCGCTGGCCGTCGAGGCCCCCTTCGAGGTGGAGCTGGGCAGGGTGCGGCTGCGCGGCAGCATCGATCGCATCGAGGGCGACGCGACCGGACTGCGGGTCGTCGATCTCAAGACCGGCAGGAATCCCAAGTCCGCCGCCGCGGCCGAGAGCGACCTGCAGCTGGCCGCGTACCAGGCAGCCGTGCGCGAGGGCGCCCTGGCCGAGCAGCTCGGGGAGGACGCCCCCGAACGGCTGGGCGGGGCCCAGCTGGTCTACGTCGGCACCGGAGGGGAGAAGGCCGCGGTGCGCACCCAGAACGCGCTGCCGCGGGCCGAGGACCCCGCGTGGTTCGACGACCTGGTGGAGACGGTCGCGACGGAGGTGTCCGGTTCGCAGGTCACCGCCCGGCTGAACGCCCACTGCGCCCACTGCGCCGTGCGCAGCAGCTGCCCCCTGCAGCCGGAAGGACAGCAGCTATGAGCTCGTCCGCCTCCCGCCCGACCCGGGCTCCGGGGCACGGCCCGTCGGACCCCTCGACCCGGTCAGCCCTGCCAGCCGCGGCAGTCCCGCCGGCGCTGCCGGCGCAGCGGCTGGCCGACCTGCTCGGCCAGCCCACGCCGACCGCCGAGCAGACCGCCGTCATCGAAGCACCGCTCGCCCCGATGCTGGTGGTCGCCGGGGCCGGCTCCGGCAAGACGGAGACGATGGCCTCCCGGGTCGTGTGGCTGATCGCCAACGGCATCGTCGAGCCCCGCCAGGTTCTCGGCCTCACCTTCACCCGCAAGGCCGCCCACGAGCTCTCCGCCCGGATCTCGGCGCGCCTGGGCACCCTGGCCACCGCGATGCGCGAGGAGGGGCTGACGCTGCCGGCCGGGCTCGAGCGCGGCCACGACGACCTGGTGGGCCAGCGCCCCACCGTCAGCACCTACAACGGGTTCGCCCTCGACCTGGTGCGCGAGCATGCCCTGGCCGTCGGCATCGACCCCGAGCTGACCATGATGTCCACCTCGGCCTCGTGGCAGCTGGCCCACTCCATCGTCGAGTCCTGGGACGACAGCCTGGACCTCGAGGCGTCCCCGGCGACCCTGACCGCGGCGCTGCTGTCGCTGACCTCCTCGCTCGCCGACCACCTGGTGAGCCCCGAGCAGCTGCAGGAGCACCTCAGCACGATCCGCGACCACCTCGCCGGGATCCCGCTGCAGGTCGAGGGCCGCCGCCGCACCACACCCAAGGCCGTCGCCTCGGTCCTGTCCGCGCTCGAGTCCCGGCTCGCCCTGATCCCGCTGCTCGAACGCTTCGCCCGGGTCCGCGCCGAGTCCGCCGCCCTCGACTTCGCCGACCAGGTCTCCCTCGCCGCCCGGGTGGCGCGCGAGGTTCCCGCCGCGGGCCGGCTCGCCCGGCGCATGCACCGGGTGGTGCTGCTGGACGAGTTCCAGGACACCTCGGTCGCCCAGCTGCAGATGCTCACCGACCTCTTCGGGCCGGGGCACGCCGCCTGCGCCGTCGGCGATCCCCAGCAGGCGATCTACGGGTGGCGCGGCGCCTCGGCCGCTTCCCTGGCCGGCTTCGCCGAGGCCTTCGCCACGGACGAGCAGCCCGTCCTGGAGCGCACCCTGTCCACCTCCTGGCGCAACGACGAGGCCGTCCTGGCCGTGGCCAATACGCTGGCCGCCCCCCTGCGCAACGGAGCCGCCGGGCTGAGGATCCCCGAGCTGGCGGCCCGGCCCGGGGCGGGGGAGGGCGGCGCCGAGATCATCGAGGCCTCCGACGAGCGCGCCGAGGCCCGGGCCATCGCCGACTGGGTCCTCGCCCGTCGCGCCGAGGCCGAGGACGGGCAGGCCTCGGCCGCCGTGCTGGTCCGTGCCCGCCGCCAGATCCCCGCCCTGGTCGAAGGACTCGAGGAGAAGGGACTCCCGGTCCGGGTGGTCGGGCTCGGCGGCCTGCTGCATCGCCCCGAGGTGGCCGACGTGCGCGCCGTGCTGCAATGTGCGCACGATCCCGGCCGCGGTGATGCCCTGATGCGTCTGCTGTCCGGCCCTCGGTTCCGGGTGGGGGCCCGGGACCTCGCCGTGCTGGGTCGATGGCGGGACCGGCTGGCCTCTCGCCTGCGCCGGGATGCCGATACCCCGGGCGGGGAGGACGAGGCCGAGTCCGTCTCCCTCATCGACGCGGTCGACGACCTCCCGCCGGCGGACTGGAGCGATCCCTCGGGGCGCTCCCTGACAGCCACGGGCAGGGCCCGGCTCGAGCAGGTCCAGCAGCTGCTGCGCGAGATGCGCCGGCTGCTGCCCCTGCCCCTGCCGGACCTGGTCACCGCCGCCGTGCGCGTGCTCGAGGTGGATCTGGCGCTGCAGGAGCGCGACCCCGCCTCGGGTGCCCTCGCCGACCTCGAAGCCCTGCGGGATCACGCCGCCGCCTTCGACCGCACCGCTCCCCGAGGCGGCCTCGGCGCCTACCTCGACCTGCTGGAGATCAGCGAGGACGAGGAGGCCGGGCTCGCCGTGAACGCCGCCCCCGAGCATGCCCAGGCCGCTGCGTCCGAGGGCGATGACGGGGCGGAGCCCGTCGAGATCGTGACCATGCACTCCGCGAAAGGACTGGAATGGGACCTGGTCGCCGTGGCCGGGCTCACCGAGGGCAGCGTGCCCTCCTACGACCTGCGACGCGCGAAGGTCGACGAGGCCGGCCGGGTGCGGGTCCCCGCCAACGGGTGGCTCGACAAGCTCGCCTCCGCGTCCGTGCCCACCGCGCTGCGCGGGGACGCGGACACCCTGCCCGAACTGGCCTGGGCGGAGGCCGACACGCAGGTCGATGCCGAGTCCCTGATCGAGGAGTACCGGTTCGCGCAGGGCGAGGAGTCCCTGCGCGAGGACCGGCGGCTGATGTACGTCGCGGTCACCCGTGCCCGCCGCAGGCTGCTGCTGACCTCGGCGGCCTGGCGCGCCGGGCTGGCCACCGCCCGGCCCCGCTCGCGCTACCTGATCGAGGTCGCGAATCTGGTTCCGCCGCAGCTGCGCACCGTGCAGGAGGTCCCCGAGCACAACCCGATGGAGACCGAACGGCCGCAGGCCCAGTGGCCGCCCGCTCCCGGTGAGGCGGAGCTGGCCCGTCGGCGCGCCGCAGAGCTGCTCGAGGCGGCGACCGGCACAGGCGATGAGGAGACCGGCTCCGCCACGCAGGCTCCCGCAGGGACCGGCGTCTCGCCCAGCGCAGGGCCGAGCGCAGGCACCGCCGGTCCCGGGCCGGATCTCGCCGCGCTGGCCGACCCGCAGCTCGCGGAGACGGTGCGCCGGGCCGTCGCGGATCTCGAGCAGCAGGCCGCGCCTCCGGTCGTCCACTCCCCGCCGCGATTGTCGGCCTCGCAGGTGGTCCACCAGGCACGGGACCCCCACGGCGCCGCGATCGACCTGCTGCGGCCGCTGCCCCGGCGGCCCTCGGCCGCTGCGGCCCGCGGCACCGCGTTCCACGCCTGGCTGGAGTCCCGCTACGACAGCGCGACCCTGCTGGACTACGAGGACCTGGCGGATCTGGCCGACGTCGGGGACGTCGCGGAGAGCTCGGACGTCCCGGGCCCGAGCGGCTCCGACGATGCCCCGGACGGGCGATCCGGGTCCCGGGCCGAGGAGCTCGCCCTGCGAGAAGCCTTCGCCGCCTCCGAATGGGCAGGCCGCACCCCGCTCGCCGTCGAGCAGCCGGTGACCACCAGGGTCGGGGAGATCACCGTGCGCGGCGTGATCGATGCGGTCTTCCCCGATCCCGATGACGCCCGGGGCGTGATCATCGTGGACTGGAAGACCGGACGGCTGCCACGACCGGCTCAGCTGCGCGAGCGCTCCCTGCAGCTGTCCGTGTACCGCATCGCCTGGCACGAGCGCACCGGGATCCCGTTGGGGCGTATCCGCACGGCCTTCCACTTCGTGGCCGACGGTGTCACGCACGAGGTGCGTCGCCATCCCTCGCGCGCCCGGATCGCCCAGATGCTCACCGGCGACTGATCGCGCTCGCCGGCGGGCGAGCCCGTCCACCAGCGACGGACTGCGCGGGCGGCACCCGGTGAGGAGTCGCTCAGGCCTCGTCCTGGCGGGGGTTCATCTCCTCATAGGCCCGCTCGGCCTCGTCCCGCGCGATCTGCGCCAGATCGGCATCGAGGTCGGCGATCATGCCGCGGGCGTCGGCCACGATCGTCTCGTCGCCGGTCTCCAGGCCGTGCGCCAGCCATTCGGCGACGGCGAACTCGCCGAGCGCCTGAGCGCGCTCCATCAGCCGCGGATGCGTCGAGGTCGGCAGCTCCTCGCGGTACGCGGAGTACAGGTCGTCGAAGCGGTCCGGGTCCAGCGAGGAGATCAGCCAGGCCAGATCGGTGGCGGCATCGGCCACTTTGGAGGAGGACCAGTCGCGCACCGCGCTGACCCGGTCACCGGTCAGGAACAGGCTCTCCTCGGAGAGGTCGCCATGGATGAACTGCGGGGAGAAGTCCCACAGCTCGGTGTCCTCCAGCAGCGCCTCCCAGCGCTGGGCGACGGCTGCCGGCAGATGCCCGCCCTCCTTGGCCGTGCGCACCCGGGTGACGTGCTCGGCGTGGAGGACCTCCGGCGTGAAGGACTCCACCCCCGCCGCCTCGGCGGCGTAGCGCGGGACGGTGTGGATGCGAGCGAGGATCCGGCCCAGCGACCGCGCGAGCTCTGCGGACCGGTGCAGATCCTCGAGCATCAGCGGGCGCCCGACGGGAGCTTCGGTGACGGCCGCCCGGCCACCTTCGGAGAGCTTCACGAAACCGAGCACCGGCGGGATCACGCCGCGCAGCGAGGTCCCCGAGAGCGCGTCGGTGACCTTCAGGTCGCGCTCGAGACGGATCCCCGCCGACGTCGAGGCGGGGGAGAGGACCATGACGCGCCGGTCGTCGTCGCCGACCACCCCGGCGACGTCCAGATCCTCAGCCGGGGTCGCGATCGCCGTGGTCCGCGCCGGGACCAGGCCGGGGACCGCCGCCGCGGCGAGAGCAGCCAAGGAATAGGAGTTGCGATGCACCCTTCCACCGTACCCGGCCCACCCCTGGACGCCGCGTAGGCTCGAGGGTATGGCGAAGCTCCGCGGCCCCTCTCTGCACACCCCCTTGACCCTGCTCGCGACGGACCGGGAGGCGGCCAGTCGGATCGACCCGGCGATGGTGGCTCCCGGCGAGGACGCCCGCTACCTCGTCACCCGCGGCGGCGCCGCGGCCGTGCACGAGCAGGAGGACGGCACCCTGGCCATCGCGCTGGAGACCGAGGACCCCCGCGGCGGTGCCCGCCAGCCGCTCGTGCTGCTGGGCCGTCGAGACGGCATGCGGGTCCTCGCCGTCGAGATCCCCGAGCCCAGCCCCGAGCTCGACGACCCCGGCCGTGATCTGCGTGACCTGCGGCGCGTCGCGGAGCAGCTCGAGGCGGAGGATGCCGGCCTCGCCCTGACCGCCGTCGCCATGGGCGCCTGGCATCGCTCCATGCGGCACTGCCCGCTGTGCGGCGAGCTGCTCGAGGCCGAGACCGGCGGCTGGGTGCTGCGCTGCCGCGAGGACGGCACCGAGCACTTCCCGCGCACCGACGCCGCGGTGATCATGGCCGTGCGGGACAGCGCCGACAGGCTGCTGCTGGCGCGCAACGTGAACTTCCGCGGCCGGTTCCACTCGGTGCTGGCCGGTTTCGTCGAACCGGGGGAGAGCCTCGAGGATGCGGTGGCGCGCGAGGTGGCCGAGGAGGTCGGCGTCAGGGTGGAGGAGGTCGAGTACGTCGGCAGCCAGCCGTGGCCGTTCCCGCGGTCGCTGATGCTGGGATTCCGGGCCTGGGTGCCCGGCTCGGTCGAGCTCACCCTGCAGGAGGACGAGATCGCCGAGGCCCGCTGGTTCACGCGTCAGGAGCTGGCCGCCGCGCTCGAGGCCGGCGAGGTCGAGCTTCCCGGTCAGGCCTCCCTGGGCCGAGCCCTGATCGACGACTGGTACGGGGCCCCGGCCGAGGTGTGAGGCACCACCGTCCACACCGGGCAGCGATCCGTCGGCTCCCGCTGGCAGGATGAGTGGTGATGACCCACCCACCCCAGTCCGCAGCGCACGAGACGCCCTCGGCTCCCGCCCCGCCGCCCGATGCCGAGAGCATCCTGGCGGCGCTGGACCCGGAGCAGCAGGAGGTCGCGCGCAGCTTCGGCACCCCGCTGTGCGTGCTGGCCGGTGCGGGCACCGGCAAGACCCGAGCGATCACGCACCGCATCGCCTACGGCGTCGCGACCGGTCAGCTCGATCCCCGCCACGTGCTGGCGGTGACGTTCACCGCGAAGGCCGCCGCCGAGATGCGCTCGAGGCTGCGTGATCTCGGGGTTCCCGCCGTCCAGGCCCGCACGTTCCACGCGGCCGCTCTGCGTCAGCTGCGCCACTTCTGGCCGCGCGTGGTCGGCGGAGGGATGCCGGAGATCATGCCCAACAAGTTCCCGGGGGTGGGCGAGGCCTGCCAGCGGATGCACATGAGCGTGGACCGCGCCGCCCTGCGCGACATCGTCGCCGAGGTGGAATGGTCCCGGGTCTCGATGCTCACCCCCGAGTCCTATCCGGAGGCCGCCACCGCGGCCAAGCGCCCCGGGGTCTCCGGCTTCGACTCCCGCTCCATCGCGCGCATCCTCACCCAGTACGAGGAGGTCAAGAAGGAGCGCGGCGTCATCGACTTCGAGGACGTGCTGCTGCACATGGTCGGTTTCCTCACCGAGCGCGCCGACGTCGCCCGCGAGGTGCGCAGCCAGTACCGCCACTACGTGGTCGACGAGTACCAGGACGTCTCCGCCCTCCAGCACACCCTGCTGCGCCTCTGGCTGGGTTCGGGCGACGACGTCTGCGTGGTGGGCGACGCCGCCCAGACCATCTACACCTTCGCCGGGGCCCGCGCCTCGTACCTGCTCGACTTCCCCCGGGAGTTCAAGCGTGCCCGCACCATCCGGCTCGAGCGCAACTACCGCTCCACCCCGCAGATCGTGCGGATGGCCAACACCGTGCTGGACGGCGCCCGGGGCCGCACGCGGGACAGCCGCCTCACCCTGGTCTCCCAGCGGGAGGCGGGCCCGCCCCCGGTGGTGGAGTCCTTCGCCGATGATCCCGCCGAGGCCGACGGCGTCGCCGACCGCATCGCGGCCCTGGTCGCCGAGGGCCGCCCGGCGGCCGACGTCGCGATCCTGTTCCGCACCAACAGCCAGTCCGAGGCCTTCGAGCAGGCGCTGACCGCTCGCGGCATCGGCTATCTGGTGCGGGGCGGGGACCGGTTCTTCGAGCGCCAGGAGGTGCGGCGGGCCATGGTGGCCCTGCGCGCGGCCACCCGCGTCGAGCAGCTCGACCCCGCCCGCGCCGTGCGCGACGTCCTCTCCCAGCAGGGCTGGTCGCAGAAGGCCCCCGAGACCACGGGCGCTGTCCGGGACCGCTGGGACTCCCTGAACGCGCTCGTCTCCCTCGCCGACACCATCACCTCCCGTCCCGGGGCGACCATGGCCGATGTGGTCCGCGAGCTCGAGGAGCGCGCCGAGGCCCAGTCCGCCCCCGTCGTCGACGGCGTCACGCTCGCCTCCGTGCACGCCGCCAAGGGTCTGGAGTGGCCGGTGGTCCACGTGGTCGGCGCCAGCGACGGCCTGCTGCCGATCTCCATGGCGCGCACCGCCGCCGAGATCGAGGAGGAGCGGCGACTGTTCTACGTCGCCCTCACGCGGGCCCGGGACCTGCTCACCGTGAGCTGGTCCGCCGCACGCACCCCGGGGGCCCGCGGGTCCCGCAAGCCCTCCCGCTTCCTCGACGGGGTCCTCGAGCATCCCGACGCCCCGAGCACGGCTCCCGGCGCCGGCCCCCGGCGCACGGGACGGCGCGGCGCCACCGTCTATGCGGAGTGCCGTGTGTGCGGGCAGGGACTGGTCAGCCCCCGCGAGCAGCGGATCGGCCGCCACCAGGGCTGCCCGGCCACGGCCGATCACACGCTGATCGAGACCCTGCGGGCTTGGCGGCGGGAGAGGACCCGCGGCAGCGGTGCCCCGGCGTACACCGTCCTCACCGATGCGGCCCTGGAGGCGATCGCCGAGCGGCGGCCGCGCACCCGGGCGGAGCTGCTGGAGGTGCCGGGCGTGGGCCCTGCCAAGGTCGAGGCCTTCGGCGGCGAGCTCCTCGAGCTGCTGGCCGCCGAGACGGGCGACGCCGAGAAGTCGTCAGAGACGTCGTGAGACGGACGGTCCCCGTCCCGCGGGAGGAGTCCTGGAGCGGGACGGGATCCTGAGCGGGGGAGGCCGCGAGAATCAGCCCCGCCGGCGCCTCGACCCGGGCCCGAGCGAGCGAAAGTGCAGGCCAAAAAATAGATGTGCGATCGCCGGGCCGTGTGTAGACTCATCATCGTCAATCGTCCGCATCGTGACCCGGGACACCGGGGAACGCGCAGCAGAAAGGGGGTGTGATCCGTGATCGATACCAGGAATCTCGCGGAGTACGGCGGCCACATCGGCGCGCCCACCCTTCTGCCACGCGAACGGGCCTTCGCCCCGACGGTGACCGCTTCCAGCTGACGAGACCACTTCTCGCTGCACGGTGCGGCACCGCCGCCGCACCTTCGCCCTCACGGGCTCGTCCCCGACGATCTTCGAAGCAGCGAGACGATGACTTCTCTTTTCACCACTTTCCCCAGCCCTGTCACCACGGCGGCGCACATGCTGCCGTGCCACGACGCCGACGCCGCCGACCTGTTCTTCTCGGAGCGGCCCGCCGACCTCGAGCGGGCCAAGGCCCTGTGTGCCGGCTGCCCGCTGATCCAGGAGTGCCGTGAGGGCGCCCTGGAGCGCGCTGAGCCCTGGGGCGTGTGGGGCGGCGCCATCTTCGAGTCCGGCCGCATCATCGCGGTCAAGCGCGGCCGCGGGCGGCCCCGCAAGAACCGCGAGCCGGACCGGAGCGAGGACGCCGCCTGAACGGCGTGCTGACCGACGTTCCCGGACGCACGAGGGGCGAGGCACCGCTGCGGTGCCTCGCCCCTCGTCGTGCGCCGGGTCGAACCGGCCGGTCCGTATCAGGCCTTGCCGAGGATCCGGTTCAGCTTGGTGCCGCACTCGGGGCACACGGCCTTGGCCATACGACGACCGTTGGAGACGACGACGTCGCCCTCGGCCTCCCGCTTCTCGCGGCACTTCACGCAGTAGAACTCTCCGGCATAGGTCTCGTCGGCCATATCCGCTCCTCGTAAGAATCGTCGGTGGTGTTCGGTTCCCCGGACGCGCCGCGGATGCCGCGAGGCCGGGATCGATCCACTGTAACGGGGGCGAGGGGGCCGCACGAACCGAGCAGGGGGGCCGGCGCAGGCCCGGGACGGGTTCGTCACCGCTCCGGACGACGATCCGGAGGACCTCGCCGGCCGGGTCGGCCCGTCGCGCGCTTCGGGTTCAAGGGGCTCCGCGGAGCCGAGGAAGTGCGCGCGACGAGCCGACATCGTAAGGCCCGGACGCAGGTGAGGATGGCCTGGAGGGCCGTGGGGCCCCGGGGGCGCTCAGCACCACGCGCACCTTCCCCGTGTGCGTCCTGCTAGTTATCCCGGGGTCCCACGTGCAGGGAAACCTAGCCCCTGCGCACCGGGCGGGTCAAAGGAGTCCGGGGGACCGGCTGTGGACAACTCGCCAGGGTCTGTGGACATCCGTGCCGTGGCGGTGCGGCCAGTGTGGAGGACGGTCCGTCCACCGCGGTCACGACGCTGTGACGAGCACTTCCACGGCGCACAGGTGTGGACGAAGTTTTTTGGTCACCGGACGTGCCAGGCTTGGTGTCCATGAACGATCTGGTCCAGCACGAGCACGTCACCGGGCCGCGCGGGGAGCGGGTGCTGGTGCGGCGCTCGCAGCGCCGGCGCCGCACCGTCTCGATCACGCGCCGCGACGGGGACCTGGTGATCGCGATCCCGGCGTCGTTCAGCCGTCGTCAGGAGCGCGACTGGGTCCGCAAGATGATCGACCAGCTGAGCCGCAAGGAGGCCCGCTCCGCCCCGGCGCGCCGCAGCGACGCGTCCCTGGCGGCGATGGCCGAGGAGCTCAGTGAGGCTTATCTCGACGGCCGTGCCCGGCCCCGTTCGGTGACCTGGTCCACACGTCAGAACCAGCGCTGGGGGTCATGCACCCCCGCTGATGCCACGATCCGCCTGTCGCACAACCTCGAGGGGATGCCGGATTTCGTGGTGCGCTCGGTGCTCATGCACGAGCTGGTCCACCTGCTGGTCCCGGGGCACGGCCCGGAGTTCCGCGCGCTGATGAACCGCTATCCGCAGGCGGAGAAGGCCCAGGGCTTCCTCGACGGCGTCTCCTGGGCCCAGAACCTGCCCGTCGGCGGCGACGTCGACGAGGCCCCGGGCCGCTCGGATCAGACGGCGTAGCGCGCCACGAACGGGGCCAGGCCGTCGAGGGTGCCGGGCAGGTCGGTGACGGTGCCCTCGGGCAGGGCGGCGCTCGAGCGCTGCGGCCCCTCGCCCACGAGCGGCCACGGGGCCCAGGTGACCTCGGGCGATTCCTCGCTCGCGGTCAGCGGCAGCTCGGATGCCGGGGCCGGGGCGCGCAGCAGGTACTGCACGTCCCAGTGCTCGCTGCAGGCGCCGAAGGCCGCATCGAGCCGGTGACGGTGCAGCATGGCCGGCCCCGCACCGACGCGCTCGAGAACGGTCAGGCCGATCTCCTCGGCGATCTCACGGCGGGCGGCCTGCTCGAAGCTCGTCTCGCCCTGCTCGAGGTGGCCGCCCGGCTGGACCCAGAATCGTCCCTTGCGGTGCCACACCAGTGCGACGTGCTCGGCGGGGGCGTCGATCACCACGGCGCTCGCCGTGAGGTGGCGGGGTCCGCCGTCGCGGTACAGCGCCCGCGGCTCGGACCCCAGCAGTGCGAGGTAGTCCTCGGCGACCTCCGGACCGGAGACGGCCTCGCGGGCGAGACCGAGCTCGGTGCGAGCGCTCTCAGCGGGCATCGGGCCGGCCCGGGTCCGTCCCGCTGTCGCCGGACTCGCCGTCGCCGCCGCTGCCGTCGTCCTCCCGGTCGACCTCCCCGGCGTCGTCCTGCGGGGCTGTGCCGTCGGTGCCCGCCGCCTCACCGCTGCCGCGGACGTCCGAGAGCAGGCGCTCCAGCTCCGCGTCGAAGTCGGCGGGGATGTCCACGTCGGCCAGGGCCTCGGCCTCGTCCTCTGCGGCCGGCTGCGGCGCCTGCGGACGCCCGGAGAGCACCTCGGCGGTCGGCAGCAGGTCGGGGTGCTCCCACTTGCTCTCGCGGGCCTGCTCGCCCTCGGTCGCCAGCACGCTGTCCCACCAGGCGAGCGCCTCGCGCACGCGGCGGGGACGCAGCTCGATGCCGATGGTGCGCGAGAGCATCTGCTCGGCCGGAGCGCCCGCGGCCCGGCGCCGGCGCAGCACCTCGCGCATGGCCTCGAGCTCGGGCAGCTTGCCCTCGAGGGCGCGCGTGGTGACGTGGTCGACCCAGGCCTCGATCAGGGCGAGGGTGGTGGCAAGCTCCTCCAGTGCCCGCTCCTGGGAGGCCCGGCGGGTGAAGACGAACATCTCCTCGGGGCGACGGGCCTGCAGCGCCTCCGGGTCCGAGAGATCCAGTCCGCGCACCATCTCGTCGAGGGCGTCGAGATCCAGGGTGATCCCGCGCGCGTAGTCGTCGATCGCCGAGAACAGTGCCTTGCCCAGCCAGGGCGCCGCGTCGAACAGTGCGGTGTGGGCCAGCTCGCGGGCGGCCAGGAAGATCCGGGCGGCCCCTGCGTCCAGGCCGTGCGCGGTGATGAGGTCCTCGACGTTGTTGGCGACCAGGGCCGGTTCGCCCTCGCGGCCGAGCGGCAGCGAGAGGTCCGTGGTGCCGGAGACCTCCCGCGCCAGGGACCCGATGGCGTGACCGAACTGCACGCCGAACATGGTTCCGCCGATCCGCTCCATCATCGCGGCCGGGTCACCCGGCATCGGCATCCCGGCCTCGCCCAGTCCGCCGAGCTCCCCGTCCTGGCCCATCTGGGAGGCGATCGCCTCGCCGATGGCGCCGGCCATGTACTTCGCGACGGGCTCGACGATGGTCTTCCAGTGCGGCAGGGTGCGGTGCAGCCAGGTGCCGCGGCTGAACACGCCGAGCTCATGGGCGGGCACGTCGATCGCGATCACCGGATCCAGCCAGAGCCGCGCCACCTGCGCCGCCTGGCGCAGGTCCTCGATCTGCGACTCGCTGGGGTTCGGGTCGCCGGGCGTGCCGGCGGGCTCCGGCGTGCCGGGGATGCCGGCCATGCCCGCGGCGGTGCGGCGCGCGATGTCCTCGGCCATGTCCCAGTTCACGGGATTGTCTCCCTGGGCGGCGAACAGGTGCTGCATCTGGGCGGCCGCCGCCCGCAGCTGGGCCGGATCCTGCGGCAGCTGCGCCTGCTCGGCCAGCGCCGAGAGGTCCAGTCCGTCCAGGGCACCCTCGGGCAGGGCGTCCCCGAACGTCTCCTTCAAGAAGCGCTTCAGCGCCTCCTCGTCCATGTCCCCGGGTCCTCCCGGGCTCGGCTCGTCGCTCATGGCCACCTCCAGCAGTCCGTGAAGGTCCAGCGTATCGACCGCGGCTGGGTGAGTGGGGAACGGGGGCGAGCGGGAAGCGCGGGAGGGACGAGGAGCGTGGGGCACAATGTCCGGGTGACTGACGACCAGCCCCGGCCTGCCCGCCTCCAGCGGGTCCGCTCGGCGATCTCGCGCTCGGTCGACGACGCCCAGCTGGCCCGCCCGCGGCTCGCCCTGGTCTCGATGGCGCTGCTGTGCCTGATGATCCTGGGCGGTTCCCTGATGCCGGTGCCCTACGTGATCGAACGACCCGGCCCGGCGATCGACGTGCTCGGCGAGTACGAGGACGAGCAGGTCCTCGAGATCACGGGCACCGAGACCCACCCGACGGACGGATCGCTGATGATGACCACCGTCTCCGTCGACGGCGGTCCCGGCTACCGGGTCACTCCCGTCGAGGTGGTCGCCTCCTGGTTCGACCGCACCCGGTCCGTGATGCCGCGGGAACTCCTCTTCCCCGAGGGCCAGACCCGTGAAGAGACGACCCTGACCAACACCGTCTCGATGAGCACGTCGCAGCAGGGAGCCGTCGCCGTGGCCCTCGACGAGGTCGGGGTCGACTACGAGCCCGTGGTGATGATCGCCGGCGTCGAGGAGGGCACCCCGGCCGACGGGGTCCTCGAGCCCGGGGACGTCGTCGTCTCCATCGGCGGCGAGAGCGCCGAGGACGTCGCCGGCTACCAGGAGCTGGCCGCCGCCACGCCCGAGGGCGAGCCCGTGGCGGTGACCGTGCGGCGCGACGGGGAGGAGACCGACCTCGAGGTCCCCACCGAGATGGTCGAGGGAGAGCCCCGCATGGGCGTCGTCCTCGCCAAGGGCTACGACTTCCCGATGGACGTCGAGATCGGCGTCGGGGAGATCGGCGGCCCCAGCGCCGGCATGATGTTCTCGCTGTCCGTCTACGACGAACTCACCCCGGGCGCCCTCACCGGCGGCCACGAGATTGCAGGAACCGGCACCATCTCGGCCGACGGCGCCGTCGGCCCCATCGGCGGGATCCGCCAGAAGATGGTCGGCGCCCACGATTCCGACGCCGAGTACTTCCTCGCCCCCGCGGAGAACTGCGATCAGGTGGTGGGCTATGAGCCCGACGGGCTCGAGGTCGTCGCCGTGTCCACCTTCGACGAGGCGCTGGAGGCGACCGAGACGATCGCCGAGACCGGCACCACCGACGGCCTGCCCACCTGTGAGGACCACGAGGACCGATGAGCAAGCGAAACCGACGCCGCACACCGCCGAAACCGACCGTCGTCTTCGACTTCGGAGGAGTTCTCAGTGCCGGGCACGACCCGGTCCCGGACGTCCACGACCTCCTCGGCGGCGACATCGAGGCCGTGCGCCGGGAGCTGTGGGAACGACGCCCCGCCTACGACCGCGGCGCGAGCACGCCGTCGCAGTACTGGAGCGCCGTGGCGGCCGCGGCCGGCATCGACCAGCTCAGCGATGACGAGGTCGCCGAGCTCCAGGACGCCGACGACCGCTACTTCCTGCAGCTGGATCCCGCCTCCCGGGCGCTGATCCACGATCTCGCCCGCAACCGGGTGCGCCTGGCGCTGCTGTCCAACGCCTCCCAGGCCTTCGGTGAGGCGGTGCGGCGCACCGACTGGTTCGAGGCCTTCACGCTCGCCGTGATCTCCGGCGAGGAGCGGGCCGTCAAGCCCGACCGGGAGATCTACGAGGTGCTGCTGGACGTGCTCGCCCACGAGACCGGGGGAGTGTCGATCCCCTCGGCCGTCGTCTTCTTCGACGACCGCGCCGAGAACGTCGAGGCGGCCCGGGCGCTGGGCATCGATGCGCACCTGTGGCCCCGCAACGGCGAGCAGCCGCCCGCCGGGTCGGAGCCGCCCGAGCACGGGGCGACCATGGCCCGTCGCGTGCTCACCGAGCGCGGCGTCCCGCTGGACTGAGCCCCACGGCGACCGGTGGCACGGCTCACCGTCACCGGGGAGAGCTCGACCCGATGCGGGTAGAGTCGGACACCGCGACACGTCCCGTGCGGCGCCGAGCTGCGGCGCGCCGGCCGATCCCCGAATTCCTCCGCACAGAACCCTCCGAACAGGACAACGAGTTGGCAGAGTTCATCTACACCATGTACAAGGCCCGCAAGGCCGTGGGCGACAAGGTCATCCTCGATGACGTCACCATGAGCTTCTACCCGGGCGCGAAGATCGGCATGGTCGGCCCCAACGGCGCCGGCAAGTCGACGATCCTGAAGATCATGGCCGGGCTCGATCAGCCCAGCAACGGCGAGGCCCGCCTCTCGCCCGGATACAGCGTCGGCATCCTGCTGCAGGAGCCCCCGCTGGACGAGTCCAAGACCGTCCTGGAGAACGTCCAGGAGGGGCTGGGCGACCTGTTCCGCAAGGTCCAGCGCTTCAACGCCATCGGCGAGGAGATGGCCGAGCCCGACGCCGACTTCGATGCGCTGATGGCCGAGATGGGCACGCTGCAGACCGACATCGACGCCGCGAACGGCTGGGACCTGGATTCCCAGCTCGAGCAGGCCATGGATGCGCTGCGCTGCCCGCCCGGCGACGAGCCCGTCACCCACCTCTCCGGCGGCGAGAAGCGCCGCGTGGCGCTGTGCAAGCTGCTGCTGGAGAAGCCGGATCTGCTGCTGCTGGACGAGCCCACCAACCACCTCGACGCCGAGAGCGTGCTGTGGCTGGAGCAGCACCTCCAGCAGTACGAGGGCGCCGTCATCGCCGTCACCCACGACCGGTACTTCCTGGACCACGTCGCCCAGTGGATCGCCGAGGTCGACCGCGGCCACCTCTACCCCTACGAGGGCAACTACTCCACCTACCTGGAGAAGAAGGAGGAGCGGCTCGCCGTCCAGGGCCGGAAGGACGCCAAGCTGGCCAAGCGGCTCAAGGACGAACTCGAGTGGGTCCGCTCCAGCGCGAAGGGGCGTCAGGCGAAGTCCAAGTCCCGTCTGGCCCGCTACGAGGAGATGGCCGCGGAGGCCGAGCGCACCCGCAAGCTCGACTTCGAGGAGATCACCATCCCGCCGGGGCCGCGCCTGGGCAACCAGGTCATCGACGGCACGGACCTGAAGAAGGGCTTCGGCGAGCGCGTGCTCATCGACGGGCTCTCCTTCTCCCTGCCGCCCAACGGCATCGTCGGCGTCATCGGTCCCAACGGCGTCGGCAAGACCACGCTGTTCAAGACCATCGTGGGCCTGGAGCCGCTGGACGGCGGTGAGCTGAAGATCGGCAAGTCCGTCCAGATCAGCTACGTCGATCAGAACCGCGAGAACATCGATCCGGAGAAGAACCTCTGGGAGGTCGTCTCCGACGGGCTGGACTTCATCCAGGTCGGCAAGGTCGAGATCCCCTCTCGCGCCTACGTCAGCCAGTTCGGCTTCAAGGGCCCGGATCAGCAGAAGAAGGCGGGGGTGCTCTCCGGCGGTGAGCGCAACCGCCTGAACCTGGCGCTGACCCTCAAGCAGGGCGGCAACGTGCTGCTGCTCGATGAGCCCACCAACGACCTCGACGTCCAGACGCTGGGCTCGCTGGAGAACGCCCTGCTGGAGTTCCCCGGCTGCGCCGTGGTCGTCTCCCACGACCGCTGGTTCCTCGACCGCGTGGCCACCCACATCCTGGCCTACGAAGGGACCGAGGAGAACCCCGCGAACTGGTACTGGTTCGAGGGCAACTTCGAGGCCTACCAGGAGAACAAGATCCAGCGACTCGGGGAGGACGCCGCCCGCCCGCACCGGGTGACCTACCGTCGCCTGACGCGCGACTGACTCCGCGGCACCCGCGAGGGACTGCGGTCCACGAGGCCGAGACCACGGCGCCCGGCGGTGCGTCCCTGCGGGGACCGCACCGCCGGGCGCCGTCGTCCGTCGGCCGGTGCATCGGGTCCACGGCCCGTCCACCGGCCGTCGGCCCACTCATCGCCGCACGAGGAGCGGCCGTCAGTCGCCGAGCGGCGCCGGATCCGCGGTCAGATCCGGATCCAGGTTCGCCACGACCCGTTCGGACGGCGTGCCGGACCTGTTCCGCGGTGCCATCTCGCGGGTGACGACCAGACTCTCGGCAGTGTCCGCGAGGGTGGCGCGCACCAGCCCGTCGCGGCCGAGCTCGAGCACACCGAGATCCGTCGGCACCCCGTCCTGCTCGCCCCACAGCTGGAGGACCTCGCCCTCATAGCCCGAGACGCCCTCGGCCCGCAGCGCGATGGCGTCCGCGGTGATCACGGCCTGCCAGCTGCCGTTGTCGCTGTGGCCGGGAACGAGCAGGGCCCCGGGCTCGACGCTGAGCTCGGTCCAGGTCGAGGTGAACTCGTGCGCGGCGGCGAGCTCCCCTCGCGCGTCGAGGAGGAACCACGCCAGCACCAGAGCGCCGATCAGCGCGAGCGCCGCGATCGCACGCGAGAACCAGGGGACGCCGCGCGGGGCGGGCCGGTCACCGTGCTCCGGCCGAGGGCGCTTGCCCGAGGCTCCTCGGGCCGCCGGGGAGCCGCCGTCACGGAAGCTGAAGGCGGGCGCCGGCGTCGACCGGGCATCGTCGCCCGGGGGCGCGGCGTCCGTGGTGGGCGTCTGCGGCGAGGCGGACGAGGCCGCGGAGATGGTGTGGAGGGAGCCGGGCATCGCCGGCGGGCCGACGACGCGGCGCTGCGAGTCGGTGCCGAGCACCGGCGTGGCGTAGTCACCGCGATACGCAGGCTCCGGCTGCGGCTGCGGCTGCGGCCCCGGCCCGAACCCCTCCAGCACCGGCGGTCGCAGATCACGGGAGGGCACGATCGCGGTCAGCAGGGTCAACTGGGCCGCGGCCTCGATGGCATGGCGGCGCACAGCGGAGATCGCGGGGGAGCTGCTGAGCTCCTGCAGCCGCCGGCGCTCACTCTCATCGGCCAGCGCCAGTGCGTCCAGCGCGGAGAGGGTCGGCGCTTCGGCGTGGACCGGTCCGCCGAGCGGGACCAGCTGATCCAGCACTCCGGCGAGCACCTCGGCCGCCTCCGAGCGCCGGCTCCCGGTGTGGTCGAAGCGCCCCTGGGCAGCGGATTCGACGAGAGCACGGTGGCTCGCCGGCAATCTCAACAGGACGCGCAGGACCTCGTTCTCCCGGCGATCGCGGGTGCGCTCGTCGGCGGGGTCCGACGCCACCAGGGAGCGGACGTCGCCGCTGGGGCGAGTGGCCACGCATGCGCGCCGGGCACGGTCCAGCACGGCGACGTCGCCGGGCAGGCCGCTCGCAGCGAGCTCGCCGGCGTCGGCCAGGCAGGATCGCAGCACCGAGACGGTCAGCTTCTCGGCCCGGGCCGAGGAGCCGGTCACATGCACCGCCAGTCCATGGATGCGGGGGGCCAGCACGTCCACCAGGGAGGCGGCGGCGCCCTGCTCGCCGCGCGCGGCAGCACGCAGGAGTGTGCGCACCGGGTCGTGTCGTTCCCGGAGGTCCACGGTGTCCTCCGGGATCTCCCCGGTCCGGGTGTCGCTCCCCATCGGTCCCCTCCACGTGTTCGGCTGAGAGACGGCCTCGCCCCGCGATGCCGATCCATTCTCGCAGGCGGAGCCCGCCGGCGGCTCGTCACTGGCCCCGGGGGCCGCCCCGGCACGGGCAGAGGACTCGTGCCAGGCGCGCAGTCGCGGATCCGATCGCTGCGGTCGTGCCACCGGCTCTGCGAGTATCACTGCAGGCCGCAGCGCTGGAATGCCGTCGGGCGGGGACGACGGGGGCCGCACGAGGGGTGCAAGCGAGCGCTCGGATCTCCGGTACCGTGCAGGCATGAAGCCGATCTCCACGATCACGGTGTCCTCTCAGCTCCCGGCCGCTCTCGAGCCTCTGCGCGAACTCGCCTTCAACCTCCGCTGGACCTGGCGCCGCCAGTGCCTGGACCTGTTCCGCTCGCTGGACCCCGAGGCGTTCGCCGCCAGTGGGGAGAATCCCATCGGGATGCTCTCTCGGGTCCCCGCCGGCCGCCTGGCCGAAGCCGCCCGTGACGAGTCCTTCCTCGCGAAGATGCGCTCCGAGGTCGGCGACCTGCGCACCTACCTCGACTCCGGTCGCTGGTTCCAGCGCACCGTGCCCGGATCGGGCTCCGGGTCCGCGCCGGGTTCCGCCGCCGGGACCCCGGCCGTCGCCTACTTCTCCATGGAGTTCGGCATCACCCCGACGCTCCCGATCTACTCGGGAGGCCTCGGCATCCTGGCCGGGGACCACCTGAAGTCCGCGTCGGACCTGGGGGTGCCGGTGGTCGCCGTCGGCCTGCTCTACCAGTGGGGCTACTTCTCGCAGTCGCTGGACCGCAGCGGCTGGCAGCAGGAGAACTACCGCCTCAACGATCCCGATCAGCTCCCCGTCCAGCCCGTCCGCGGCGCCGACGGGCAGCAGCTGCGCGTCGCGGTGACCCTGCCCGGGGACCGCGAGGTCGCCATCGCCCTGTGGCAGGCATCGGTGGGCCGCGCCCCGCTGCTGCTGCTGGACACCAACGTCGAGGTCAACGACGACGAGGCCCGCCAGATCACCGACCGGCTCTACGGCGGCGATCACGAGCACCGGATCGTCCAGGAGATCGTGCTCGGCATCGGAGGGGTGCGCGCCGTGGACGCCTACGTCGCGGCCACCGGGTTCCCCGCCCCGAGCGTGTTCCACCTCAACGAAGGCCACGCCGGCTTCTCCGGACTCGAGCGCGTCGGCCGGCTCATGCAGTCCGGCGCCGGTTTCGCCGAGGCGGTCAGCGAGGTGCGTGCCGGCACGGTGTTCACCACGCACACCCCGGTGCCGGCCGGCATCGACCGGTTCGAGGCGGGCCAACTGCGCCATTACCTCGGCGCCGACCAGAACGGCATCTCCCATCTCATCCCCTCGCTCCCGGTCGAGGCCGCTCTGGCGCTCGGCATCGAGGAGGGCGGAGACATCTTCAACATGGCCCAGCTGGGCTTCCGCACCGCTCAGCGTGCCAACGGGGTGGCCGAGCTCCACGGGGCCGTCTCCCGCGCGATGTTCCAGGACCTCTACCCGGGCTTCGACGTCCCCGAGATCCCCATCGGCTCGGTCACCAACGGCGTCCACCGGCGCACCTGGACCTCGGCCCCCATGGACGACCTGTTCAAGAAGGCCCTCGGCGACGTGGACGTCTCCTCCCTCAGCGACTGGAGCGCCCTGGCGACACTGACCGATCACGAACTCACCGAGGCCCGCGACACCCTGCGCGCGGACCTGGTCGACATGGCCCGCACCCACGTCAAGGACTCCTGGTTGAGCCGAGGGGCCGACGAGGCCGAACTGGCCTGGACCGATCACATCCTCGACCCCAACGCGCTGACCATCGGCTTCGCCCGACGGGTCTCGACCTACAAGCGCCTGACGCTGATGCTCTCGGACCCCGAGCGGCTGCGGCGCATCCTGCTGAACCCCGAGCGCCCGGTCCAGATCATCATCGCCGGCAAGTCCCACCCGGCCGACCGCCCGGGCAAGGAGTTCCTCCAGCAGCTGGTCCGGTTCGCCGACGACCACGGGGTCCGTCACCGCATCGTCTTCCTGCCCGACTACGACATCCGGATGGCCTCCGTGCTGATCGCCGGCTCGGACGTATGGCTGAACAATCCCATCCGACCCGAGGAGGCCTCCGGGACCTCGGGGATGAAGGCCGTGCTCAACGGCGGGCTCACCTTCTCGATCTCCGACGGCTGGTGGGACGAGATGAAGGACGACGAGGCCGGTTGGACCATCCCCACCGCGCACGTCCCCGAGCAGTCGGAGCGTGATCGGCTCGAGGCCGAGGCGCTGTACGAGATCCTCGAGAGCCGGATCGTGCCGCTGTTCTACGAGCGCGACGCCCGGGGCATGCAGCACGGCTGGCTGACGAAGATCCGCTCCTCGCTGGTCAAGATCGCCCCGCAGATCACCGCTGCCCGGATGGTCCGCGACTACGTCACCGACCTCTATCTCCCGGCTGCTCGCGCGGCCTCGGCCTTCGTCGCGGATCCGACCCTGGCCGGCTCGTTCACCTCGTGGAAGGCCGACGTCCAGGAGGCCTGGCCGAAGGTCTCCGTGACCGACGTGGCGCTCGAGGGCGCGCGCGAGGACGAGGGCGGTGTGGTCGCCACCGGCGGCGAGGTCACGCTGCTGGCCGACATCGAACTCGGCGGCCTGCGGGACGAGGACGTGGTGGTCGAGGCGGTGCTGGGGCCGATCGGTCCGGACGGCGAGATCGCCGAGCCCCAGCTGATCCCGCTGCAGCGCGCCGACGATCGTCGCTGGGCCGCCCGGTTCGCGCTCACCGTCCCCGGTGACGTGGGGTACACCGTGCGGGTCACCCCGCAGCATCCGGTGCTGTCCTCACGCGCGGAGCTGGGACTGGTCGCCACCGCCTGAGGCAGCGTCCACCGTCCCGGCAGCGGGAGCGGAGTCAGCCGCCGGTCTTGACGCGGATCATGCCTTCCTGGGTCACCGTCGCGACGAGGTCGCCGGCCCGGTCGAACACCTGACCATGGGTGAGGCCGCGCCCGCCGGAGGCCGAGGGCGAGCGCTGGACGTAGAGCAGCCACTCGTTGGCGTCGACGTGGCGGTGCCACCAGATGGCGTGGTTGATCGTCGCCATCCGCAGGCCCGGGGTGATCCAGCTCAGTCCCTGCCGGCGCAGGATCGGCTCGAACGGCGTGTAGTCGCTGGCGAAGGCGAGGATCGCATCGTGCAGCAGCGGCTCGGCCTCGATCGGGGCGATCGTGCGCATCCACACCATCTGCGCGTCGGAGCCGGCCGCATTGGTGTCCGGCCGGAAGTAGATCGGGTCCGTCACGTGCCGGATGTCGATCGGGCGCTGGGTGGACCAGTACTGGGCGACGGGATGATCGATCCCGGACAGCACCTCCGCCGTGGTGGGGAGGCCCTCCGGATCGGGAGCCTGCGGGGCCCGCTCCTGGTGCTCGAGTCCCTCCTGCTGCTCCTGGAACGAGGCGGTCATCGCCAGGATCGTGCGCTCGCCCTCCTCGGCGGTGCGGCCCGGCTGTGTGGCCAGGACGCGACGCACCGAGAACGAGCCGCCGTCGCGCAGGGCGTCGACCTGGAAGCGGATCGGATGGTCCGGATCCCCGGGGGCGAGGAAATAGGAGTACATCGAGTGGATGCGGCGGCCCGCGGGGGCGGTACGGCCCACGGCGGTGACCGCCTGCCCCATCACCTGGCCGCCGAAGACGTGACCGCCGGGCTGCGGCGACGAGTCGCCCTCGTAGGCGGCGACGGTGGCGGGGGAGGCGAAGGCGGGATCCAGATCGATCGCGCGCAGATCGAGCAGGTCGATCAGGCCCGACGCGACGGCCGCTGGATCGTGCCGGGGATTCTCGGGTGCGGACGGCGTGGTCATGTCCTCGATCGTACTGGGCTGCGGTGTGCGGGAGCGTCACCGGAGGCGCTGGTCATACGATGGTGACCATGGCTTCTTCTCCGTCTCGGTCCTCGTCGTCGGCTCCCTCCTCTGCGTCGTCGCCGATCGACATCCCCGTTGCCGTCCGCTGGACGGACCTGGACGCCTACGGGCACGTGAACAACGCCGCGATGGTGCGGCTGCTCGAGGAAGCGCGCATCGCCGCCTTCTGGAAGGCGCCCGACGACCAGATCGCCCTCGGGGCACCGGCGCCGGTGGCCGCGCTTCCGGGCGGGGGAACCGATTCCGCGGTCGGCACCGTGATCGCCTCCCAGCGCATCGAGTACGTGCGCTCGATGGGGCACCGGCGCGACGGCGCGGTGGTGCGGCTGTGGCTCTCCCGCATCGGCGGGGCGAGCCTGTCCGTGGACTACCTGGTGCTCACGCGCGAGGATCCCGAGGGTCAGGCGCCCTATGCGCGCGCCCGCACCGTGGTGGTCATGGTCGACGCCGACAGCGGCGCCCCGGTGCGACTGGACGACGACTCCCGTCGGCGCCTGCAGGAGTTCGCCGCTCAGCCCCTGGTCTTCCGCGACTGACGCGCCGGCCGCTCCGCCGGACTCGATCCGTGCAGCCCGGCGGTGTGCGCCTCAGGTCAGGCGCGTGGGCACGGACTGCCCCGACATGGGTGCCTCGCCGCCGTCGTCGGTGTTGACCATGAAGTGCGCCGCCCGCTCGAGGTACTCCCACAGCGTCTCCTCGTGCTGCGGGGCCAGCTCGAGAGACACCACCGCCTCGCGCATGTGCCTCAGCCAGGCGTCCCGGGCGGCCGGGGAGACGGGGAACGGTCCGTGACGGATGCGCAGACGGGGATGGCCGCGCTGCTCGCCGTACGTCTTGGGCCCGCCCCAGTACTGCTCGAGGAAGGTCCGCAGCCGCTCCTTCGCCCCGGTGAGGTCCTCCTCGGGGTACATCGGCCGCAGCAGCGGATCCTCGGCCACTCCCGCGTAGAACTGGTCCACCAGGGCGACGAACGTGTCGTGACCGCCGACGGCCTCGTAGAAGCTGACCGGCTCGGGCGGTGTGCTCTCGCTGGGCGGCGTGCTCTCGCTGGGCTCGCTGGTCATGTCGGGGTGCTCGCGATCAGGGCTTGAGGGTCTCGCCGAAGCGGGGCATGGCGAAGTCGATGCCGGCCTCGGCGAAGGCGACGCGGATCCGCCCGCGCAGCTCGCGCTCGAGCGTCCACTGCTCGCCGGGGGCGGCCTGGATGATGATGCGGCGCTGGTAGCGGTTGCCGTCGACGTCGAGCATGCCGCTGATGTCCGCCGGGCTCTGGATGATCTCCACCCAGTCGGGGTCCGTCGCCAGCTCGCCGGTGACCTTCTCGAGCACTTCGGTGACGCGGTCGTCGTCCGCGCCGGCGTCGATGTCCAGGGTCACCACCGCGTTGGAGTAGCCGCGGGACATGTTGCCGATGCGGATGATCTCGCCGTTGCGGACGGTCCACAGCACGCCGTCGATCGCGCGCACCTGCGTGACCCGCAGGTTGATGGACTCGACGGTGCCGCTGGCGTACTCGATGTCCACGAAGTCACCCACGGCGACGATGTCCTCGAAGAGCATCACGATGCCGGCGACGATGTCGCGGATGATGGTCTGGGCGCCGATGCCGGCGGCGAGGCCGATCACGCCGAGGGAGGCGATCACCGGGGCGATGTCCACGCCGATCTCGGAGAGGATCATCACCAGCGCCACGGCCCAGATGACCATGTGGGCCACGTTGCGGGCCACGTTCGAGAGGGTCTCGGCGCGCTGCTCGCGGCGGGCCTGGGCGGCCTTCAGCGAGCGCGGGTCGCGCTTGACGACCGCGCCGGCCACGTTCGTCAGCTTCGAGGATGACTCGACCATGGTGCGGAAGAAGCGCCGCAGCAGCCACGTCACCACGAGGCTGACCAGCGCGGCCGCCACGAGGATCAGCACGATCCGGACACCGCTGGTCAGCACCCACTGGATCAGGGAATCGGCGATGGACACGGCCTCGTCGGCGCCGGGAGCAGCCAGCAGCCGACCGGGATCGAGGGGTTCGTCAGGCATGCCCCTGACGATAACGCCCGGGGCTGGATCGTGTCTGCAGGGCGGGAGCCAGCAGAAGCCCCACGAGGTAGATCCCACCCAGGACGATGGTGACCACGCCGACGGGAAGCGCGGTCGGCAGCACGTGCTGCGCCACCAGGTCCGCGCCTCCGAGCAGCACGGCGCCCATCGCGGCGCTCGCAGCCAGCGGGATCCCGGTCCCGCGCACCAGGCGCTTGGCGAGCTGGGGCGCGGACAGGGCGACGAAGGCGATCGGGCCCGACAGAGCGGTCACCGCCGCGACCAGGATCACGGCGAGCAGCAGGATCCGGCGGCGGCTCCGCTCCACGCCGACGCCGTGGACCGTGGCCACGTCGTCCCCGAGCTCGAGCTGGGCCATGAGCGGCACGCAGACGATCAGCGCCGGCACCGCCAGCACGAGCAGCCCCAGCACGGGAAGCAGTGCGGGCCAGTCGATCAGCGACAGCGATCCCGCGCCCCACATGCTCGCGGCCATCGCCACCTCGTCCTGCGCCTGCAGCAGCATCCACACGTTCACCGCGTGCAGCATGGCCGAGATCCCGATGCCGACGACGATCAGGCGGAACCCCTGGAGGCCGTCGCGCCGCGCCAGCAGGTAGACCACCACCGCGGTGCCCAGGCCGCCGGCCAGGGCTCCGACGATGGTCGCAGCGCCGCCCAGCGCACCCGAGGCGGCGCCGCCGGCCGCGAGCGTCAGCACCAGCACGCCCGTGTAGGCACCGGTGGAGAATCCGAGCACGTCGGGCGAGCCGAGCGGATTGCGGGTCAGGGTCTGGAAGATCGCGCCGGACAGCGCCAGCGCCGCCCCGAAGACGATCGCCGCCAGCGACCGCGGCAGCCGCCACTGCAGCACGATCGTGGAGGCGAAGTCCCCGCGGCCGGTCAGCGCCTCGAACAGCTGGCCGGCATCCAGCGGATAGTCGCCGCGGGAGAGGGAGACCAGGGTGATGGCCAGGGCGAGCGCGGTCAGCACGGCGCACACGAGGACGTGGCGTCTGCGGCGCGGGGCCCCGGTGCGTGCGGAGGCGTCGGGGGCGCTCATATGCTGCTCGCTCGTCGGCGCCGGGCCAGCACGATCAGCACCGGCGCGCCGATCAGCGCGGTGACGATGCCGACGGGCACCTCGCCGGGCCACAGCACCACGCGTGCGAGCACGTCGGCCAGCAGCATGATCGCGGCGCTCAGCAGCGCCGCCAGCGGCAGCAGCCGGGTCTGGTCGGGGCCGACGGTCCAGCGCGCCACGTGGGGAGCCATCAGACCCAGGAAGACGATCGGGCCGGCCAGAGCGGTGGCCGAGCCCGCCAGCAGGGTGATGGCGAGGACCATGAGCATCCGGGTGCGCTGGACGTGCGCGCCGAGAGAGGCCGCCATGTCCTCTCCCAGGGAGAGCACGTTCATCGCACCCGCGAGCGCGAGGGCGAGCACGATGCCGGCCGCGGCGACCGGCAGGGAGGGAGCGGCCGTGTCCCAGCCGCGCTGGGAGAGATCGCCGCTCTCCCAGATCAGCAGGATGGAGTACTCGCGCGGCGCGGAGAGGCGGAAGGCCGAGGTCAGCCCGGCCAGCACCGCACCGAGCGCGACCCCGGCCAGGGTCAGCCGCTCCGGGGTGATGACGCCGGCGCCCAGGGTGCCGATGGTGAACACGGCCAAGGTCGCGACGAAGGCCCCCACCAGGCACGCCGCCACGAACGCCGCGGGGGAGGAGGCGCCCACCAGCACGATGGCGAGCACGACGGCGAAGGCCGCCCCGGCGTTGACGCCGAGGATCCCCGGCTCGGCGAGCGGGTTGCGGGTCAGTACCTGCATGAGCGCCCCGGCCAGGCCCAGCGCGGCGCCGGCGGCCAGGGCGATCACCGTGCGCGGCACCCGGAGCGAGGCCACGGCCGAGTAGTCCTGCACGACGATCCCGAGCGCGTCGGCACGCTGCTGGACCGATTCCTCGGAGCCGACGTGGGTGGCCGCATCGACCAGGATCCGCCCGACGGTCGCGGGCGGGACCAGGCGCGACCCGATATACAGGCTCGCGGCGCACAGCAGTGCCAGGGCGACCAGGGCCAGGACGAGCGCGACGGCTGACCGCGGGCGCGATGGAACGGTCCCGGGGCGAGGGCGCCGCGGGAGGGCGGGGGAGGAGGGTCCGCTCACAGTCTGCTTCCGGAGACGTCGGGGGCTTGTCGGCTCATGCTGAGGTAAGGGTAGCCTTAGCGACGGTTCGTGCCGGACCACCTTCACACCCACGGAGCAGCCACCATGATCCCTCAGCTCTCTCAGACCCCTCTGTCCCGCCAGATCTCACAGCGCCCGCGGCTCTCTCGCCGGGGCCTGCTGGCCGTTCTCGCGGGAGGCACGGGGCTCGCACTGGCCGCCTGCAGCGACTCGGGCGGGGGCGAGGGGTCCGGCTCCGGTGCGTCGGACGGCGGCGGAGGCGCTTTCCCCACCGAGATCGCCACCAAGTTCGGCCCCGTCACCGTCGAGGCCCCGCCCCAGCGCGTCGTCGCCCTGGGCTGGGGTGATGCCGAGACCGCGCTCGCCCTGGGCATCCAGCCCGTCGGCGCCTCCGACTGGCTGGCCTTCGGCGGGGAGGGCGTCGGCCCCTGGGCCGAGGGGATGTACGACCAGGCGCCGACGCTCATCGAGACCCTGGAGCCGTCCTTCGAGGCGATCGCGGCGCTGGAACCCGATCTCATCCTGGACGTGAAGAGCTCCGGGGACCAGGAGCGCTACGACCGGCTGAGCCAGATCGCCACCACCGTCGGCGTGCCCGACGGCGGCGACAACTACCTCACCATCACCGAGCAGCAGCTGCAGATGATCGCCCAGGCGCTCGGCCTGCCCGACGAGGGCGAGCGGCTCCAGAGCGAGCTCGACGCCCAGTTCGAGCAGGCCGCCGCCGACCACCCCGAGTGGGAGGGTCGCAGCGTCTCGGCGGCGACCCGCACCTCCGAGGGCTGGGGCGCCTACATCGACGGCACCGAGCGGGTGGAGTTCCTCGAGAATCTCGGCTTCGTGCTGGCCACGTCCGTGGCCGAGCTGGAGGCGGGCGCCTCCGGCTTCTCGGCCGACATCTCCTCCGAGCAGCTCGACCTACTCGATGCGGACCTGGTCGTCGCCTTCCCGATCTACATCGAGACCACGGAGATCTCCGAGGACCCGCAGTGGCAGCAGATCCCGGCGGTCGCCGACGGACGCGCCCTGGTCATCGACGGCGACCTGGCCTCGGCCTACTCGCTGGGCTCGGTGCTGTCGATGCAGTACGCCCTCGAGGAGATGGTTCCCCAGATCGAGGAGGCGCTCGGCGCCTGAGCCGAGCGCCTCCTCGGCCGCCCTCACTCGATGTCGGCGGCGCGCACCCGCTCCTGCCGGGCCACGGTGTCCCGTCCCTCGATGATGATGCGACGCAGTCCGAAGGCGGCCTCCTCGGCGTCGGCGAGCCACGCGTCGGCGTCATCCAGCACGCTCTGGCCGCCGTAGGAGGACGGGAAGTAGCCCCGCACGATGCGGTTGGCGATCTCCGTCGAGCGACGTTCCCACACCTTCTCGATCATCGAGAAGTAGCGGTCCCGGTACGGCGCGATCAGCGATTCGTCGCTCACGCGGGAGAAGCCCTGGATCACCGCGGTGATCGACTCATTGGCCAGGGTGTCCTGCTCGACGGTGAGACGCCATGCCTCCGCCTTGGCCTCCGCAGTCGGCAGCGCGGCCTTCGCGGTCAGGGCGCTCTTGCGGCCGGACTGCGTGTCGTCCGAGGCGAGCTCGCGGTCGATCCCGGCCTCGTCGATGCCGCCGAGGACGGCCAGGGCGATCACCAGCTTCCAGCGCAGGTCGGTGTCGATCGTGCGCCCGGGCAGCTCCACGCTGCCCTCCAGCAGGGACTCGAGGATCGTGCGGTGCTCCTCGGTCCGGGCCAGTCGCGCGAACGACTCCACGAACTGCAGCTGGGCATCGCTGCCGGCCTCGGCGGCCCGGGCCAGCTCCCACAGGGCGCTGGCCGCGGCGGCGGTCCGCTCCGCGCGTCGGGCCGGGGCGGCGTAGGGCCCGGCCACGGCCTCGAGCTGCTGCAGCAGGGTCCGCACCACCGACGAGGATGCCTCACCGGTGATGTTGGCCAGCACCAGCTGCTGATAGCGGCCGCTGGGCAGCTCGCCGTCACGCACCATGTCCCACGCGGCCGACCACAGCAGCGTGCGGGCCAGCGAGTCGTCGAGCGTGCGGAGGTTGTCCATCGCGACCGCGAGCGAGGCGTCGTCGAGGCGGACCTTGGCATAGGCGAGGTCGCCGTCGTTGAGCAGCCACAGATCGGCGCGTCTGCCCGTCAGCTCCGGCACCTCGGTCAGCTCACCGTCCACATCCAGCTCCACCTCGTCGGTGCGCACGAGCGCGCCGTCCTGGAGCGAGAAGCCCGCCACGCGCAGACGGTGGGGGCGCACGGTGCGGTGCTCCTCCGGAGCGCTCTGGGCGATGGCGAAGCGTGTCACCACGCCGCTGTCGTCCCGCTCTGAGCTGCCCGCGTCCCGCTCTGAGCTGCCCGCGTCCCGCTCTGAGCTGCCCGCGTCCCGCTCGATAAGTGGCCGCAGCGTGTTCACGCCGGCGGTCTGCAGCCACAGCTGCGCCCAGGAGCTCAGGTCACGGCCGCTGGTGGCCTCGAGCTCGACCAGGAGGTCCGTCAGTTCCGTATTGGCCCAGGCGTGCTTGGCGAAGTAGGCGCGCACTCCGGCGAAGAAGGCGTCACGGCCGACGTAGGCGACCAGCTGGCGCAGCACCGAGGCGCCCTTGGCATAGGTGATGCCGTCGAAGTTGGTCTCCACGGCGTCGAAGTCGACCATGTCGGCGACGATCGGGTGGGTCGAGGGCAGCTGGTCCTGCTGGTAGGCCCAGGCCTTCTCGGAGACGGCGAAGGTGGTCCAGGCGTCGGCCCAGCGGGTGACCTCGGCGCTGGCCAGCGTGGAGGCGTACTCGGCGAAGGACTCGTTCAGCCACAGGTCGTCCCACCAGCGCATCGTCACCAGGTCGCCGAACCACATGTGGGCGAGCTCGTGGAGGATGGTGAGGTCGCGCCGCTCGCGGATCGCGTCGGAGACCTCGGAGCGGAACACGTAGGTCTCGACGTAGGTGATGGCCCCGGGGTTCTCCATCGCGCCCATGTTGTACTCCGGCACGAAGACCTGGTCGTACTTGGGGAACGGGAAGTCCTGATCGAAGGCCTCCTCGTAGAAGTCGATGCCCGCCTTGGTCACGTCGATGACGTTCTGGGCGTCCAGGTGCTCGGCCAGCGAGGCGCGGGCGAACACGCCCATCGGCACGATGCGGCCGTCGCGCGAGGTGATCTCGCCGGTGCCGCCCTGGTAGTTGCCGGCGATGAGCGCGACCAGGTAGGTGGAGATCCGCTCGGTGGGCTCGAAGCTCCACGTGGCGGCCCCGTCGCGGCCCTCGAGCGGGGCCGGCTGCGGGGTGGGTGCGTTGGAGATGACCCGCCAGTGATCCGGAGCGGTCACGGTCAGACGGAAGGTGGCCTTGAGATCCGGCTGCTCGAAGCAGGCGAACATGCGGCGAGCGTCAGAGACCTCGAACTGGGTGTACAGGTAGACCTCGTCGTCGACCGGGTCCACGAAGCGGTGCAGGCCCTCGCCGGTGTTCATGTAGTTCCCGTCGGCGAGGATGCGCACGACGTTCTCGCCCTCGGCCAGGGCGGGCAGGCGGACGCGGGCACCGTCGAAGCGGGAGCCGGGATCCTCGAGCAGCTCGCCGTTGAGCTCGATCTCGTGGACCTCCTTCGCGATCAGGTCGACGAAGGTCTCGCGGGCCTCGGCGGAGGAGAAGCGGATGGTGGTCTCGGTGCGGAAGGTCTCCGGGCCGGTGGTCAGATCCAGGCGGATCTCGTAGGAATCGGTGCTGAGGAACGAGGCGCGGCCGCGGGCCTCGTCGCGCGTGAGGTTCTCGGTTGACATGCTCTCCATCCTGCCACCGGCGCGCGCACCGCTTGGGGGAACGAGGTCTCGAGAGCATCTCGGCTGAGCAACCGCGGCACGATGCCTGGCGCGTACCCGCCCACGTTCGGCACCGGCACACTAAATCACGGGCCCGTCGTGCCGAATCGCGGGTAAGGTCCGCGACATGTCGAGGGAGAGGACGGACGCCGAACCGCGTGCCGTCGGACTCCGGACGATCCTCGCCGGCGCGGGGTGGAGTCTTGCCGAAGCCGCCCGCCGCAGCCCCCGCTGGCTCGCCCTGACCGCCGCGACCTCTCTCCTGCTCGCCCTGGTCCCCGCTGCGCAGGTCCGTGCCGTCGCCTGGCTGGTGGAGACAGCGGACGCAGGGTCGTGGCGCTCTGCGCTCGTCCCCGTCCTCCTGCTGACGATGCTGGTGGGACTCGCACAGATCGTCTCCAGCGCGGAGAACCTCATGGGCCAGCGCGCGAGTCTCCGTCTGATGCGGGAGCTCAACACGCGGCTGGCCCGCACCGCGGCCCGGCTCGATCCGCGTCAGATCGCCGATCCCCGGATCCACGCTCTGCTCGACGGGTGTCGCACCAGCACGTTCGAGCTCTCTCGGGCTCCCGGCTCCGTGATCAGCGCCGTCGCCTCCTTGCTCGCGGCGGCGGCCCTCGGGGCGGCGATCTGGCCGTTCTCCCCGCTCGCGGCGGTGCTGGTGGTGCTGGCACTGATTCCGAGCCTCGTGAACTTCGCATGGTCCGCGGGAGTGCAGGACGCACAGTTCGAGGTCGGCGCGAAGCATGGAGCACGATTCCGCTATCTGCTCGAGCAGCTGGTCGGCGCTCGGACCGCCACGGAGCTCGCGACGCTGGGGTCGGGGCCGAAGGTCGCCGACGCCGCGGCCGCGGCCCATGCCCGGTTCACCGCGCACAATGACCAGATCTATGCCCGGCTGATGCGCGGTGACCTGATCGGCGGAGCCCTCACCGCGGGCCTGCTCGGTGGGGCCCTGATCGCCGTGCTCGCCGAGGGCGGCGGAACCGCGGGCCTGAGCGCCGGGGTGCTGGGCGTGATCGCCGGCCTCCAGGCGACCCGCGGAGCAGGCTTCGCCTTCGGCGACGTCATCTCCGTCGCCCCGAAGGTCGCCCGCTTCCGGGAGCAGGAGAGCCTTGCCGGTGAGCGGGAGCAGGGTGGTCGTGCCCCCGGCATCCGGCGACTCGATGTCCGCGAGGTGACCGTCACGTATCCCGGCGCGTCGACTCCCGCGCTGCGAGACGCGAGCCTCCACGCGGAGGCGGGCGAGATGATCGCGCTGGTCGGCGTCAACGGCGCCGGGAAGACCACGCTCGTAGGCGCTCTGCTGGGCATCGTCGAGCTCGACGGCGGCCTCGTGCAGCTCGACGGAGCCGATGCCTCGCAGCTGAGCCTGCCGGAGAGGTTCTCGCGCTTCGCTCTGGTGACCCAGGAGTTCGGTCGTTACGAGATGACCGTGCGCGAGGCCGTGGCACTCGGCACTCCGCGCCGGGATGTGGAGGACGAGGAGATCTGGCAGGCGCTCGAGGCGGCCCGCGCGCGCTCACTGGTCGAGCGTCTGCCCCGCGGGCTGGACACGATGCTCGGGCCCCAGTTCGACGGGGTCGGTCTCTCGGGCGGGCAGTGGCAGCGGATCGCCCTGGCGCGCATCCACGTGCGCGATGCCGGGGTCAGGATCCTCGACGAGCCGACGTCGGCGATCGACGCCGAGGCCGAGCAGGAGGTCTTCGCCCAGTTGCGGGAGAGCGCCGCCGGCCGGATCACGATCGTCGTCTCCCATCGGGCCTGGACCCTGCGCGGGATGGATCGCATCTACCTGCTGGACCGCGGGCGCGTGCTCTCCAGCGGCAGCTTCGAGCAGCTGGCTGCCCCGGGGACCCGCTTCTCCGAGATCTTCGCGCAGCAGCTGGGCTGAGTGTCCGCGCTGAGCGCCCGCCCCCTCACCGCTGGGTCAGGTCCAGATCCCAGGTGTAGTGCTCCGGCAGCGTCGGCAGCGGCCACGACGGATCGGGGAAGAAGTACTCGTACCCGGCGGAGAACGGGTAGGACCACTCGGCGATGTGCTGCTCGGCCTCACGGCCGGCCGCCCGGATCTCCTCGACCTCCTCGGAGGTGAAGTACCCGGTGCGCTCGGCGCCCTCGAGCTCGTCCTCGTCCTTGTAGTGCCAGTCGCGGCGCGGCAGCACCACCAGGTCCAGCACCAGGTCCCGGGTGCGTACACCTTCGTCGGTGCGCTCGTACGGGGTCTCGAGGTTGACGTAGTAGCAGCCCAGCGAGCCGTCGTCCTTGTAGAACAGCCACACCGAGTACGGCTTCTCGGGCAGCCCGATCATGAGGATGCCGTTGCCGGTCCACAGCTGCTTGGACTGCAGGCGCGGGGCGGTGAACATGCCCTCGTCCCCGGCGCGGCGCAGCGCCGCCCCGGATTCGAGGACCGGCAGCAGCACTTCGGTGCCGGGCGCGATCCAGACCACGATGCCGCGGTCGTCGTCCAGCACGACGGTGCCGGGGCGGACGGTGCGGGTCGGGTGCTGTGGGGTGTAGTAGGTCCAGGTCACCTGGTCGCCGGGCGACCAGCGCGGGGTGCAAGACATGGTGGTGATCCCGGCCGGATCGGCCTCCACGGACGCCCCGTACCGTCCGGCCACCGAGCCGGGGCTGCGCTGCCCGTGAAGGGGTAGGCGTATGGGGCGACCATACCGCCTCGCCCCCGGCCCGGTGGGCGGCGCGCCGGGGCGTCAGGGCTCAGGCGGCCCGCAGGGGGGCGCCGGTGCGCAGCTGGGAGACGATCGGGCAGTCCATCGGGTCGGCGTAGCCCAGGCCCACCCGGTTGAGGTACCGGATGATGATCCCGTAGGACGTCACGAGGTTCGTCTCGGTGTAGGGGATGTTCTTCTCGGCGCAGAACTCCTTGACCAGAGGGCGCACCTTGCGCAGGTTCGAGCTGGGCATCCGCGGGAACAGGTGGTGCTCGACCTGGAGGTTCAGGCCGCCCATCGCCCAGTCCATGGGCCGGCCACCGGTGACGTTGCGCGAGGTGAGCACCTGGCGCCGGAGGTAGTCGACCTCGAGGTCCTCCGGCAGCAGTGCCATACCCTTGTGGTTGGGGGCGAAGGAACCGCCCATGTAGATGCCGAACACGGCGAGCTGGACGCCGAGGAAGGCGAGAGCCCACAGCGGGCCCATCGCGGCGACGGCGAGGGCGGGGAATCCGATCAGACGGATGGCGACCAGCAGGCCCTCGGCGATGCGGTGCTTCATCTTCTTGTTCTTCACGACCGACGAGATGGCCTCGAAGTGCAGCACGAAGGCGAACAGGCTCAGCATCGGGATGAAGGCCCAGCCCTGGCGCTTGGCGAGCCAGCCCATGAAGCCGGTGCGCCCCTTCTCGTCACCGGGCACGAACACCAGCACGCCGCCGGCGATGTCGCCGTCCTTGCCGATGGTGTTGGGGTGGGCGTGGTGCTTGTTGTGCTTGCGGGTCCACCAGGCGAGGCTCAGCCCCACCACCAGGTTGCCCGCGATCCGCGAGAACCACTCGTTGCGGCGGCCCGAGGCGAACACCTGCTGGTGGGCGCTGTCGTGAGCGAGGAACGCGGCCTGGGTGAACAGGATCCCGAACACGCCGCCGATGGCGAGCTGCCATGGCGAGGAGCCGAGGGCGAACATCCCGGCAGTGGCACCGAGGAACGCGAGGGCGAGACCGGCGGTGCGCACCATGTAGGTGCCCACCCGTCGGCCCATGAGCCCGGCGGCCTTGGCGCGCTCGGAGAGCTCGAAGTAGTCGCGGTTCGGTGGTGTGGACCGTGCGCCGGTGGGGCGCGGTGCGGCGGTGGTCGTCATGCCCTCGACGCTAGAGGGTGCGAGGAGGATCCCGCGTCCCTCCGGGGAGCGAACCTCGACCCCCTACCGGGGTAGGGGGTCGGCGATGGGGATCCTCGCGACCACGGTGAACCCGCCGTCGACGGTGGGGCCCGCCTCGACGGTGCCGCCGAGGGCGGTGACGCGCTCCCGGGTGCCGGCCAGGCCCAGCCCGGAGCCGGGAATGGGCTCGTGACCGGCGTCGGCGGCGCGGTTGGAGACCTCCACGTCCAGGGAGGTGCCGGTGGTCCTCACCCGGACCTGGATCGGGGCGCCGCGCGCATGGCGCAGCGCGTTGCTCAGGGCCTCCTGCACGACGCGGTAGGCCGTTAGACCCACCGTGGGCGGGACCTTTGTCCGGTCGGTGTCATCCAGATCGACCTCGATCGTGGCCCCGGAGGCGCGGCTGGCCTCGGCCAGCTGCTCGATGTCCGTCAGGCCGGGCATGGGGACCTCCTCGAGGGAGTCGTCGGTGCGCAGGGTCGCCAGCAGCGAGCGCATCTCGCCCAGGGCCTGTCGGGACGAGGCGGCGATGTCCTCGAACTCCTGCTCGGCCTGCGCGTCCAGGCCCTGCAGACGGAACTTCGCAGTGCCGGCCTGCACGGTGATCACCGACATCGAATGGGCGACGACGTCGTGGAGCTCGCGGGCGATGCGGCTGCGCTCCTCCAGTTCGAATCGTCGCCGGACCTCCTCGGCGCTGACGGTCTGGGCCTGCTCGACCCGGCCGCTGATCAGCACCCACTGGCGCACGGTCAGCCCGAGCAACACCACGCCGCCGCTGATGGCCACCAGCACCACGCCGTTGGTCATCACCCCGCGCAGCGTCCCGCCCGGCATCGCGGCCGGGTCGGTCGCCAGCAGTGCCCCGAGGGTCAGCGCGGCTCCGGCGGACCAGGCCGAGACCGCCCAGAACCAGCGGTGGAAGACCGCCAGCACCGCGAGGACGAGGCAGTGGGCCAGCAGCGCGGTCACAGGCCACGGCCAGGGGGCCAGCGTCTGTTCGGGCGCGGTGACCAGGATCGTGGCCAGCGCGGCGAGGGCCCCCAGGGACAGCCCCGCCCAGTTCCAGCGCACCGCCAGCAGGGCTGCGACGCTGTGCGCCACGGTCACGACCATCGCCAGGCCCGGATGGACGTGGTAGAGCGTCGCGGTCACGGGCCAGCCCACGACGACCAGGACGAAGCCGATGAAGGCGATGGTCATGCGGGTCCAGGCGTTCTCCCGCAGCCGTTCGTCGGCATCCGATCCGACCGTCGCCGGGGCCTCTCCGCTGCGGCGGGACCCCGGCACGGCACCACCCAGCAGGGCGGCTGTGACCGCGACGTCCAGCAGCGCCAGGGCGTGCACGACGGCGGGGAACGTCAGGGTGAGCAGGAGGCCGACGACCAGGGTTAGCGCCCACCCGCCGGGCAGGTCCTGGCCGGGGATGTCGCCGCTGCCGGGCGGCAGGAGTCGTCCCCACGCCCACGAGGTGAGGCCGGCCACCGCGCCGACCGCCCAGAGCACCGTGGTCCCGACCGTCAGCACGCGCACCGGCAGCGCGATCAGTGCCTCGAAGGCGAGGTCGAGCCAGCGACGGGAGTCGGTGATCAGACGGAGCACCCGGGCGACGCCCCGTCCGCGGGGGCGGTAGCGCGGGGGAGTGACGTCGACTCCCCAGAGGGCAAGCCGCCAGCGGTCCAGACTCGCGCAGACGGACGCGAGGGCGAGCGTCAGCGGGAACAGCAGCACGCCCACCCAGACGATCGCCAGTACCGAGGAGATGGCCATCAGCGGGGTCAGCATGGCCACGGCGACCAGGGTCAGCGGCAGGCCCGGCAGGACCAGGGCCAGGTCGTGGCCGAGGCGGCCCAATGCACGGCGGTCAGGGACCAGCAGCATGGGGCGCTCCTCCCGGGAAGCTGGGATACGGTGACCGCATGACCGACCCCGCCGAGCCGGCCTCCGCGATCCGTGTGCTGATTGTCGACGACCAGTCGATGATCCGCGGTGGCTTCGAGGCCCTGCTGAACGCCCAGGACGGGATCGAGGTGGTCGGCACCGCGGCGGACGGCGCCGGCATCACTGGCATGGTCGAGGAGGTCCGGCCCCACGTGGTGCTCATGGACATCCGCATGCCCAACGTGGGCGGGCTGGACGCGACCCGGGCGGTGCTCGAGATGCCGGGCACGCCACCGAAGATCATCATGCTGACCACCTTCGATGCCGACGAGTATGTGTTCGCCGCCCTGCGGGCGGGAGCGAGCGGATTCCTGCACAAGGATTCCACACCCGATGAGCTCGTCCACGCGGTGCGGGTGGTCGCCGCCGGGGAGGCACTGCTGGCTCCGCGCGTGACGCGCACGCTGATCGCGGACTTCGTCTCCCGACCGGAGCAGTCCGCGCGCCCGGACGTGAGCCTGGCGGCCCTGACCGAGCGGGAGCTGGACGTGCTGCGGCTGGTGGCCCGGGGACGATCGAACCGCGAGATCGCCGGCGAGCTGTACATGGCCGAGCAGACCGTGAAGACCCATGTCTCCCGGATGCTGGGCAAGCTGAGCCTGCGCGACCGCACCCAGCTGGTGGTCGCCGCGTACGAGGCCGGGCTGGTCCGCGCGGGCGAGTGACCGCCCGGGAGCGACCGTCCGGGAGAGGCCGGGAACCGCGCCGAACCCCGGCACCTGTCACATCAGGGCGGCCGCGACCAGGGCAGCCGCGCCCGCGAGGCACAGCGCGGCGACCACCAGCAGGAGCACGCCGATCCAGGCGCCGGAGCGCCGAGCCGCCGGGGAAGGCGGCTGCGCGGTCGCGGGCCCGGACGGCGCAGCCTGCCCCGGATGCGGTGGCAGGTATGACTGGGGATTGCGCCGCGTCGGATCGTGCATGAACTCCTCGGTGGAGGCATGCCGCGCTCGCGGGCTCGGACTCGGGTCGGAGGAGAGAGTCGGGTTCGGGGCGGACCGAGCCGTGATCCGTTCGTGCAGCCCGGGGGCCAGCCCGGCGAGGCTCTCCGGGCCATCCAGCGGCACCTCGGGGAGGTGGCCGGCCTCGACCTGATCGGCGACCACGAAGCGCTCGCCGGCGGCCGTGCGAGACCACTGCGCGGGTGGAGCGGACGGCGGGGCGATGGCGTCCCGGGCCTGCGCGGCCGCCGGGCGCCCGGTGGGGTCCGCCTCGAGCATGGCGCACAGCAGCTCCCCCAGCGGACCGGCCGCAGGGTCGGCGCTGCCGGCGAGGGCGCGGGCGGCTCGGTCCGGAAGGGTTGCCACGCCGACCCGCTGCCGGGGCGGCAACGGGTCGAGGGCCTCCAGGGCGCAGGCCGCTGCCGCCCAGACGTCCTGCGCCGCTGAGCTGGCCTCGCCCGTGAGCACTTCGGGTGCCATGAATCCCGGGGTGCCGTGCACGAGTCCCGTCTCCGTCAGCCGCACGTCCGACTCGTGCAGCGCGATACCGAAGTCGGCCAGGAGAAGGTGCGGTGCCGCATCCCCCGTGCGGTCCAGCAGCAGGTTCGCGGGTTTCACGTCCCGATGGACCCATGAGGAGTCGTGCATCGCCGCGAGGGCGTCGAGCAGCTGCCGCAGCAGGTGCGCGACCAGCGAAGGGGCCAGAGCGCCGTGGTCGGCCAGCGCCCCGGCGAGGGTGCCGCCGTGGACCAGGGGCATCACCAGCACGACGGTGTCGTCCTCGGCGACCCACGTGTAGGGCGGGAGCAGGTGGGGATGCTTGCCGAGGCCCTGGGCAGTGCCGACGGTCTGCTCGCGCACGAAGCGCAGCACCTCGGCGCCGTCCCGCTGGCGCATGACCTTCGCCGCGCAGATCGCCCCGTAGCGGCGGTCGATGGCGCGCCACAGCGACCCGGAGGCGCCGCGGGCAAGAGGATCGAGCAGCTCGATGCGGCCTGCGATGACATCGGACATGATGGTGGTCATGCTAGAGCACTCCCCGCGAGCGTCCGCCCCGGCCCCGGCGGCGCTGATCGTGGCACTGGCCATGGCGCTCGTGCTGCTCGGTGCGGCGCCCGCCGCGCTCGCCGATCCCTCGGACGAGCCGACCCCGCCGGAGCACGCCTATGCGGCCGACGGGCAGGACGTCCAGGGAGGGGCCTCCCTCGCCCAGGCCACGACGGTGGCTCCCGGGATCCATCGTGATTCCTTCGAGCGCGGCGCCGAGAGCACCTCCGAGGAGGGCACCGTGAAGTACTACCGGGTGGCCGTCGAGGACGGCCAGCGCGTGCATGCGGCCGCGACCATCGTGGCGCCGCCCTACCCGGATGGCCGGCCCGAGGACGACGAGGGACTGGGCCTGGCCATCGGCTTCCGCACCGCGGGAGGCGATACCTGCACCGGCGATAGCGACGCCGCCGGGGAGGACATGACCGGGGACGGACCGGTGACGGCCTGGGCCGTCTCCGAGGCGGTCGGTCCCGACGGCTGCTCCGGCGAGGAGCTCTTCCTGCGGGTCGCCCGGCAGGGATCACGGGCGGCCGACGAGCCGCTTCCCGTGGAGATCCAGGTCGCGATCCAGCCGCCCGGGATCGGCGGCGGCGCTCCCGCGGTGGACGAGGAGGTCGAGGACGACGGCGCGTCCCCCGTCTCTCCCGTCGACGACCAGCCGATCGAGCTGGGTCGGTCCTTCGCCGCCGCCACCCCGCTCGAGCCCGGATCCCACGTGGTCGAGCTCGTCCCCGGGGAGACCGGAATGGTCTCGACACAGGTCCGCGAGGGTCAGCGCCTGCGCTGGCGCACGGAGGTCACCGCACAGCCCGACGGCGGCAAGGACGTCCTCGCGCTGCGGGCCTTCAACGCCGCACGTGAACAGGTGGCGGTGGGCGGCGGCTCCTGGGCGGCCTACGACGGCGACCCGATCGCCGGGGGCGGCATGGCCGCCCCGGTGGATCTGGGCAATCGCAGCTCGGAGCTGCGCGCGGTGCAATCCGCCTGGCTGCCGGGGACCCACACGATCCAGCTCCAGCGGCTGCAGCTTCCGGCCGACGCGGAACCCGGCGCGGAGGAGCCGCTGAGGCTGATCCTCACCCTCGAGGTCGAGGGAGAGGTCGCGCCCGACGCCGTCGAGGGCACCGTGCTCGAACTGGGCGAGACCACCTCGCAGCGTGACGGACTGTTCGGGTCCGCCGGCGGCCTCGGACGCGTCGCCATGTTCGTGGGCGCCGGCCTGCTGACGGTGACGGCACTGGTGACCGGGGTGGCCGGCATCCTGGTGCTGCGCCTGCGCCGTCGCTGAACCGCGCAGTCGCCGACCCCGTTCAGCCCGCCCAGGCCCTCCACAGCCGGGCGTACTCGCCGCCCCGCGCCACCAGCTCCTCGTGGCTGCCCTGCTCGACCACCCGGCCGTCGGCCATCATCAGGATCCGGTCGGCGACCATCGCCTGGGACAGGCGGTGGGCCACGATGATCGTGGTGCGGCACCGGGCCACCTCGAGCGCCGCCCGTTCCAGCACCCGGGCGCCGGAGGAGCCTTCGTCGGCCGTGGCCTCGTCGAGCACCAGCACGGCGGGGTCCTGCAGCGAGATGCGGGCCAGGGCCAGCTGCTGGGCCTGCTCCGCGGTGAGGCGCTCACCCTTCTCCCCGACCTCGGTGTCCAGGCCGTGGGGAAGGCGCTGCGCCCAGATCCAGGCGTCCACCCGGTGCAGCGCCGCCCACAGCTCCTCGTCGCTCGCCCCGGGCCGCGCCAGTCGCAGGTCCTCCCGGAGCGTGCCGCGGAAGACGTGCACGTCCTGACTGACGATCGAGGCGTGGCCGCGCACCGCGTCGATGTCGGCCCGGGCGAGGTCGGCGCCGCCGTGCAGCACCGTGCCGTGGCGGGGGACCAGGGTGCCGGCGAGGATCGCCGCGAGCGTCGACTTGCCCGCCCCGGAGGCTCCCACCAGGGAGACCACCTCACCCGGGGCGATGTCGAGGTCGATCGGATGCAGCACGGTCCGCTCCCGGCCCTCGTCGTCGGTGCCGTAGGCGTGGGAGACCTGCTCGAGGCGGATCGAGGCGTCCTGGGGGCGTTCCTCGCCCGGGGAGGCGGCGGGGTCGATCGAGGAGATCACCCCGACCATGCGCGACAGGCTCGCGACGGCGGACTGCACCTCGTCGAGGTTGAAGATGACCGCCATCATCGGCCAGAACAGACTGACCAGGTAGATGCCGGCGGCGGTGACCACGCCGATCGGCGCTCCGGCCACGTGCACCATCACGAATCCGAGCCCGAGCACCAGCAGCAGGGCCAGGTTCTCCGGAATGGCGATGAAGGCCACCAGGCGGCTGACCAGGAACATCACCCGCATGTTCAGCACCGAGGCGGTCTCCGAGAGCACCGCGACGTGCCGGGTCTCGCGGCGCTCGATGCCGTAGGCGTGCACCGTGGGGATGCCGTGGATCGCGGAGAGCAGCCCCTGGGCGCGGGCGCCCATCGCGATCCGCTCGCGGCGGTACAGGGGTGCAGTGCGCCGCAGATACCACAGCGCCGCCAGCGCGTACATCGGCACCACCAGCACCACCAGGATCAGCAGCCACGGGGACAGGGTGGCCATGCCGACCATGGTCACCATCACGTAGAAGCCCATCTGGATCAGTGAGGGCACCAGGTTGTTCACGGCACGCGCGGCCACGTCGACGTCGTCGGCGACCCGGGAGAGGGCGTCGCCGATGCCGGAGCGCTCCATGGTGTGCGCGGGCAGGTCCAGGGCGCGGTCGATGACGTCCTCGCGCATCCCGGCCAGGATCCGCTGTCCGAGCGCCGAGACCATCGACCAGCCGGCGGCGGCCAGCACCGCCTGGATGATGCCGACGCCGAGGACCTGCGCGCCGAGCCACCATGCCGCGGCGGGGTCCCCGCCGCCCGCGACGACGTCGACCGCCGCGCCGATCAGCCGCGGCAGGATGGCCGCCGCGATGGCGCCGCCGATCGTCACCGCCGCGGTGGCCAGCGCGGCCAGACGGTGCTCGCGGAGCCTGCCGAGCATGAACCGCGTCGCCTGGCCGGCGCCCGCGATCGGCAGCAGCTGGGCGTGCTCGGCGAGCTGGTGCTGGGCGGTGGCGTCATCGCCCAGGACCTCGTCCACCGGGCGCGTCCAGTCGAGGTCGTGCGTCGGCGTGCCGCGCCTCGTGGTCGCGCTCATCGCTGCACCATCTCCCGGTAGTCATCACGGTCCATAAGCTCGAGGTGCTCGCCCTCGGCGACCACCTCGCCGGCGCGCACGTACACCACGCGGTCCGCCTCCCGCAGCAGAGCGGGGGAGCGGGCGAGCACCAGCGTCGCCCGGTCGCTGCGGCGGCGGGCGGCGACCAGGGCCTCGGCGATGTGCTGCTCGGTGACGGCGTCGACCGCGGTGGTGGGGTCCTGCAGCACGAGGACGGGGGTATCGGCCGCGACGGCGCGCGCGAGGGCGATGCGCTGGCGCTGGCCGCCGGAGAGGTTGGAGCCGCGATCGAGGATGCGCGACTCGTACCCGTCGGGCAGGATCCGCAGCAGGTCCTCGGCGCCGGCGGCATGCAGGGCGGCATCCGCCCAGGAGTCGTCGCTGCCGTCGGTCGCGGCGGTCTCCGGGGCGCGGGTGGCCAGCTGCTCGCGCAGCGTCCCGTCGAACAGATCCACCACGTGCGGCTCCACCAGCAGGTCCGCTCGCAGGCTCGCGCGCTGCTCCGGGACGATCGGCCGCTCGCCCAGGGACGCCTGGAGGCCGTCCCCGTCGCCCAGTCCGCTGACGGCGTCGATGATGGCGTCGGCATCGGCCACGTCGGCACAGGCGACCGCGACGAACGTGCCGTCGGGCACGGAGATGTCGAGGCTGCGGCCATGGCCCCGGTTGCGGATGTGCAGACCGCCGGCCGCGCCGCGCCGTTCCCGGCGGGCGGCGGTGCCCTCGCCGCGGTCATCGCGCCCGACGGAGAGAGCTCTGAGCGTCAGAGCGGGATCGTCGACCTCGCGGCCGAGGTCGGCGAACAGGTCACGGACACGACGGGCGGATGTCGACATGCTCGCCCACCACACCGGCATCCCGGAGAGCCCCTGCAGCGACCCCATGACCTGGCGCGCGACGCCGACCACGGCGATCAGGGCGCCGATGCCCAGGTCACCCTGCAGCCCGCGGACGGTGGCGATGACGACGACGGCGGCCAGCATCGCCCCGGTGACCAGCGTGGTCAGGCCCGAGGAGAGACCCGAGTAGCGGGCGTTGACCAGCGCCGCCTCCAGCGCCACGCGGGAGCGGCGGCGGTAGTGGGCGCGGGCCCGGGACTGCACGCCCAGGCCCTGCAGCACCCGCAGTCCGTGCACCAGGTCGGTGGCGGTCGCGGCGGCCTCGGCGGCCTGGGTCTGCTGGGCGTCGTAGCGCTGGGAGAGCGTCGGGGTGATCACGCGGATCACGACCACCATCACCACGATCCCGATCAGCATGGCCGCTCCCAGCCACACGTCCTGGAATCCCATCCACACGGTGGCCCCGAGGATCACCATGCCGGCGGGGAATCCCCACGGCAGCAGGTCGAGCACGTCGGAGGCCTTGTCGGCGTCGGACGTCGCGATCGAGAGCACCTCGCCGGCCGGACGCCGGATCCGCCGGGAGGCCGGGTCCAGCACCGCGCCGGTCAGGCCCACGCGCAGACGGTGGCGCTCGTACATGCAGGCCTTCTGGCTCGCCAGGAAGGTGTAGATCCACAGCAGCATCCCGCCCAGGCGCACCGCGATGATCCCGAGCGCACCGAGCAGGGTGAAGGCCAGGTTCCCGCCGACGATGCCGCGGTCGATGACCACGCCGAGCAGGATCGGCAGCAGCATCTCGGCGCCCTCGGAGATCGTCGCCAGCGGCAGCACCTTCGCAAGCATCCGGCGATGGTTGCGCAGGATCGAGGCCATCACCCCGGGGCGTCGTGCGGCCGGGGCGGCAGGGCTGCGGGCAGGGGGAGCTGCGGCGGAGGTCTCCGCCGTCGACGAGGTCACGGACACCTGATAGATCCAACCCCGGCGACGCCGCAGGTGCAACGTCTTTTCCGCAGCGACTTTCCGCGGCGACGGCCCGCAGTGACAGAATGAGCGGCATCACCCCCGAGCACGAGGAGCTGTCATGTCCGCCCGCACCGTCGAGCTGTTCGTCGACCCTGCCTGCCCCTACGCCTGGATGACCAGCCGCTGGCTGCTGGGTGCCGCCGAGGTCCGCGAGGTCACCCCGAAGTTCTCGGTGATGTCTCTCTACGTGCTCAACGAGGGCCGCGACCTCGATCCCGACTACCGCCGCAGCACGGATCAGAACTGGGCTCCCGCGCGCCTGGCCATCGAGATCTCCCGCATGCACGGGGACGAGGCCTTCGCCCGCTGGTACACCGCCTGGGGCGAGCGGTTCCACGTCGGCGGCGACAAGGACCGTCGGGCGGTGGCCGAGCAGGCGCTGGAGGCCGCGGAGCTGCCGGCCTCGCTGATGGACGTGTTCGACCCGGTTGCCGACGACGAGACCGACACCGAGCTGCGCGCCTCCCACGAGCGGGCCATCTCCATGGTCGGCCAGGACGTCGGCACCCCGGTGATCTCCTTCGGCGAGGGCACCGCGTACTTCGGCCCCGTCGTCTCCCCGGCCCCGAAGGGCGAGGATGCCGGCCGTCTGCTGGACGCGATGGCGACCATGGCCACGCTCGAGGGCTTCTACGAGCTCAAGCGCACCCGCAGCGGCGGCGTCGACTTCAGCTGAACCGAACCGGACCGAACCGGACCGGCCTGACCCAGAGAGGCACATCCACCCCCATGCGCGTGCACATCGGCACCGACCACGCCGGCTTCGAGCTGAAGAACCGCCTGATCGCGGCGTTGCAGGACAAGGGCCACGAGGTCACCGACCACGGTGCCCACGAGTACGACGCCCTGGACGACTACCCGCCGTTCTGCACCGACGTCGGCGAGGCCGTGGTCGCCGATCCCGGCTCCCTCGGGATCGTCATCGGCGGTTCCGGCAACGGTGAGCAGATCGCCGCGAACAAGGTCACCGGGGTGCGTGCCGCCCTGGTCTGGAACGAGGACACCGCGCGCCTCGCCCGCCAGCACAACGACGCCAACGTGATCTCCGTCGGCGCTCGCCAGCACACCGAGCCCGAGCTGGAGGCGCTGATCGACCTGTTCCTGGCCGAGCCGTTCTCCGGCGAGGAGCGTCACCAGCGCCGTATCGACCTGGTCGCCCGCTACGAGGAGACCGGCGGCTACGGCGATCCCGCCGGCGTCGCCGCCCCCTCGGCGCCGTAGTGCCGGAGGGGCACACCGTCCACCGGCTCGCCGCGGCGCTGAGCCGCGGCTTCGGGGGCGAGAGGGTGCGCATCTCGAGCCCGCAGGGCCGCTTCGCGGAGGCGGCGCAGGTCGACGGCATGGTGCTGCTGGCCGCCGAAGCGGCCGGCAAGCACCTGTTCCTGGCACTGGCGCCCTCGGCGGACGTGGACCCGGACTCGCCGGTGGTCCGGCACATCCACGTCCACCTCGGCCTGTACGGCTCCTGGACCTTCGCCGGCGATCCCGGCTTCGCCGACGCCCACGCGATCGGCGCACCGCGCGTGCGCCTGGGCGAGCAGGCGGAGGAGCTGGGGGACGACGGCGTGCTGGACTGGCGGCGCCTGGTCCCGCGGCCGACGGTGCGGCTGCGCCTGGTCGGCGCTCGCGGGCTCGCCGAGCTGACCGGTCCCACCGCCTGCGAGGTGCTCGACGGGTCCGGCCGGCAGGCCGTCCTGGACCGACTCGGCCCGGACCCGCTGCGGCCCGACGAGGACGGCGGCGACCGGCGCCGGTTCGTGGAGGCCGTGCGCCGCTCCCGCACGGCCATCGGAACGCAGCTGATGGACCAGAAGGTCGTGGCGGGCATCGGCAACATCTACCGCGCGGAGCTGCTGTTCCGGGCGCGCCTGGACCCGTTCGTGCCCGGCCGGGATCTCAGCGCCGGCATGCTCGATCAGATGTGGACCGACCTGGCCGCGCTGATGGCCTACGGGGCGCGCACCGGACGGATCGTCACCACCCAGCCCGAGCACCGCGACCTCGAGGCCCGCATCGTCGAACGCTCCCGTGGCACCCGCCAGAACGGCGACGAGGACCCCTCCGTGGTGCCGCGCGAGAAGTCCTTCTACGTCTATCACCGCCAGAGCCTGCCCTGCCGGCTGTGCGGGACGACCATCCGCTCGCGCGACCTCGCCGCCCGCACCGTGTTCTGGTGCCCGAGGTGCCAGAGCGTGCGCAGCCGCCGGGCGGCCTGGACGCGCGAGCACCCCGCGGCAGAATGGGCGCTGTGAGCTCTGCGCCCGCACCCCCGCCCCTGCCTCTGAACGCCTCCGGCCACCTGCCCGTGGGCGACGGGCACGAGATCTGGTGGGAGGAGAGCGGCACACCCGACGGCGTGCCCGTGCTCTACCTCCACGGCGGCCCGGGGAGCGGACTGAGTCCCGGGTACCGCCGCAGCGCTCCCTCTGATCGCTGCCGGATCGTCGGCCTCTCCCAGCGGGGCGCCGGGGCCTCGACCCCGTCGGCCGGAGCCCCCGGTCCCGTCGACCTCGGTGCGAACACCACCGCGCACCTGGTCGCCGACATCGAGGCACTCCGCGAGCACCTCGGCATCGACGCCTGGATCGTCGAGGGCGTCTCGTGGGGCAGCACGCTCGCCCTCGCCTACGCCCAGGCGCATCCGGACCGGGTGCTCGGAGTGGTCCTCTTCGCCGTCACCAGCACCTCGCGGCGCGAGGTCGACTGGATCACCGAAGGGATCGGAGCCGTGTTCCCCGAGGCCTGGGATCGGTTCGCCGGCTTCGCCGAGACGCACGGCGACTTCGATCGACGCGACACCTCACCGGCGCGGGTACGACTGGTCGAGGCCTACCGTCATCTGCTCGAGGGCGACGATCCCGATCTCGTCGACGCCGCGGCCGAGGCCTGGATGACCTGGGAGGACGAGCACATCCGCATCGGCACCGGCTCCACCGAGATCGCGACTCCGCCCGCGGACCTCACCGACGAGCAGCGACGTGAGCGCCGTACCATCGCCCGCCTCGTCACCCACTACTGGGCCCACGACGGGTTCGTCGCCGACTGGGCCGCGCGCTGGGGCGGCGTGCCGGGTGCCGGCCTGCTGGGCGGTATGGGCCGCCTGGCCGGCGTCCCGGGCGTGCTGATCCACGGCCGACGCGACGTCTCCGGCCCCGCCGTGACCGCGTGGGAGCTGCATCGTGCCTGGCCGGGCAGCGAACTGGTGATCATCGAGGACGAGGGCCACGGTGGGCCGCGGATGGTCGAGCAGTGGCGGGCCGCCGTCGCGCGACTGGCGGCGACGGCGGGAACGCCGCAAGCTCCCGAGCAGTAATGTGGTGACCATGCCTGAACCCGTGATCCACCCAGCGGCGTCGGCTCCGGACCCGGAGACCGGCGCCGTGCTGCGACGCTCCGTCGTGCCCGACATCGACCCCCGCACGCTCTACCTGCTCGCGAAGCTCCGCCAGGACGTCTTCACCATGGAGCAGAAGGCCACCGACCCGGACCTCGACGGTCGCGACCTCGAGGCCACGACCACCCTGCTGTGGATCGAGGTGCCCGGGCCGGAGGCCGAGGCCGCCGGGCTGGAGCGCGAACCCGCCGCGCACATCCGCGTCCTCCACGAACCCGGCGGCGTGCTGCGCATCGGCCGGCTCGCCGTGCGGGCCGCGAACCGTCGCGACGGCTTCGGGCGCCGCATCATGCGCGCGGCGCTGGACGTGGCCCGCGAGCAGGCGCCGCAGGCCGAGGTGCGCATCGACGCCCAGGCCTACCTCGAGACGTGGTACCAGTCGATGGGCTACGAGACCGTCGGCGGCCTGTTCATGGAGGCAGGCATCGAGCACGTGCCGATGGTCTACCGCCATCCGGCGGACTGATCAGTCCTCGCGTCGGGCCGCGTGCTCCTCGATCAGCGTGATCATCTCGCCGCGCTCGAAGAACCGGGCCGTCTCCAGCGCGTCCGGGGAGCCCAGGCCCGGGTCCGCCCCGGCCTCGAGCAGTGCCACGGCGACGTCCGTGTAGCCCTTGAACGCGGCCCCGGCCAGCGGGGACTGACGGCGGTCGTTCAGCAGGTCGACGTCGGCCCCGCGGGCGGCGAGCTCGCGCACCAGCTCGGCGTGGCCGTGGTAGGCGGCGAGCATGAGGGCGCTGTTGCCGGAGGCGTCGCGCAGATTGGCGGGGGCGCCCCGGTCGATCAGCGGCAGCAGGCCGTCACCGTCCCCGCGCCGAGCGGCATCGAGCATCGAGTTGGCCAGGGCGATCACCTCCTCGTCCTCGGAGGCGGGCACGTCGGGCCGGGTGGAGGGCTGGGGCTGGATGTCGTCGTTCACGGTGCCAGGCTAGACCAGCAGCTCCGCGATCGCGGGCCAGATCAGCAGCGCCACCGCGATCGCCGCGCCGAGCACGTCGGCCGGCCCGAACCGGCTGGGTTCGGTCCAGGTGCGCCGCGTCGCGGTCGCGAAGCCGCGGGCGTCCATCGCCAGCGCCTGCTGCTCGGCGCTGCGCAGGGTGTCGACCAGCAGGGCGAGCGTCGCCCCGGCCAGCAGCCGCGGCGAGGCGGCCGTGCCCAGCCCGCGCTGGATCCGGGTGCGCAGGATGATCTCCCACTGCCGCCCGAGGTGCCCGACTCGCACCAGCGCGACCACGGAGGCCGCGACCGGCCTGGCGGGCAGTCTCAGCCGGCCTCCGAGGGCGTCGCCGAGGGCGGTCACCTCCACGCTGCCCAGGGCCAGCACCCCCGGCGCGACGAACATCATGATCCGGGCCGCCTCCTTCAGCCCCAGCAGCCAGGCGTCCCCGGACAGCGCCGGCGCGTCCCCCAGCAGGGCGGTGGTCCAGGCCAGCCCGGCGGCCGAGAGCAGGATCGGGGTCAGCCGCAGCGCCGCGCCGCGCAGCGTGCGCACCGCCAGTGGGCCCAGCAGCACCAGCGGCAGCAGCGCGAGCAGACCGCCCTGCCAGGTCTGGATCGCGAACGAGCCGATGGCGGCGAGGATGCCGATCAGGCAGAGGGTCAGCGGGTTCAGGGCGTCGGCCGGGATCCGGCGGCGCGGCGGGGGAGGATCCCCGTGCTCTGAACCCGGCAGCTCGATCCGGTGATCGGCCCGGGCGATGAGCTCGGGGTCGTGGGTCGCGGCCAGCACCGCGCCGCCGCGCGCGGCGGCCTCCTCGAGCAGGTCCAGCACGGCGCCGCGGCGGCGCGCGTCCAGCCCGACCGTCGGCTCGTCGAGGACCAGCAGGTCGGGCTGCTGGGCGAGGGCGGCCGCGAGTGCGGTGCGGCGCTGCTCCCCGCCGGAGAGCCGGTAGGGGTTGGCCCCGGCGAGATGGGCGAGGCCGGCGCGCTCCAGGAGCTCGTCCGCGAGGTGCTCGTCGTCGGCCCACGGAGAGGCCAGCAGCTCCTCGCGCACGGTGGCGGCGACGAATGAATGCTCCGGATCCTGGGGGACGACGGCGATGCGCTCGCGATCCGGGCGCCGGACGGTGCCGGTCGCGGGGCGCATCGCCCCCAGCAGGGCGCGGACGACGGTCGTCTTGCCGGCGCCGCTGGGCCCGGTCAGCACCGTCAGCTGCCCGGCCCGCGCCTCGAGGCCGACGGGGATCGTGACGCCCCGGCGCGGCACGGTGACCTCCTCGAGGGAGGCGACCACCGTCCCGGGATCGCTCCCGCTCGGACGCCGCGGAGACGGCCCGGCATCCGCCGGCGCCTCCCGCCCCGCCAGCACTCCGGCCTCCTCGAGCAGATCGCTCTGGGCGGCCAGCACCGTCCGCGGGTCCCCGTCGGCGAGGATCCGGGCCTGCTCGCCGAGGACCACCAGGCGGTCCACGTGATCCAGCCAGGGCTCGATCCGGTGCTCCGCGACGACCAGGGTGCGGCCCTCGGCGCTGGCCAGGATCGCCGAGCGCACCTGCTCGGCGGTCTCGGCGTCGAGCATGCTCGTGGGCTCGTCCAGCAGCAGCATGTCCGGGCCGAGCGCGAGGGCGCCGGCCAGGGCGATGCGCTGCTGCTGCCCGCCGGAGGCCTCCAGCGGGTCGCGCGAGGGCTCCAGGTCCACCTGCGCGGCATCCAGCGCCGCCGCGGCGCGCCGGTGGATCTCCGGCCGGGGCAGGGCCGCGTTCTCGGGCCCGAAGGCGGCATCGCGGCCCACGGTCGCGGCCACCAGCGCGTGCGCGGGATTCTGCAGCAGCAGGCCGCGCTCTCCGGGCCGGGACGAGACCGCCATGTGCCCCGAGAGCTCGCCGGCCTCCTCATCGAGAAGACCGGCGAGGGCGCGCAGCACCGTCGATTTCCCGCTTCCGCTCGCGCCGGCGAGCAGCACGCGCTGACCGGCGGGGATGCTCAGGTCGAGGTCGGCGACCGTCGGCTCCCGCCGCGAGTTCGGGCGCCAGCTGACCCGGGACAGCGCAAGCGCGGCCCCGGCGGCGGACTCCCTGGTTCTCACGCCGCAGTCCTCACGCCGCGGCGGCGCGGGCGTGCTCCCGTCCCGCGGCGAGTGAATCCACCGCGCCGGTGGCCACCAGGGCACGGGTCGCGGCCCAGCCCAGGCCGCCGCCCAGCGCGGCGCCGGAGACGAGGAAGAACCCGAGCAGGATCAGGGCGAAGGGCCAGCTCATCTCGGGGTAGTAGGCGAAGCGCTCCCAGATCCATTCCAGGCCGCCGGCGAGGACTCCGCCGAGGACCGCCACCGGGAGCGTGAAGCGGCGGTACGCGGTCAGCGCGACGGCGAGCTCGACGCCGCCGCCCTGCAGCAGGCCGGAGACCACGGTGCCCCAGCCCCACTGGCCGCCCAGCAGCATCTCGAGGCATGCCGCGATCATCTCGGCCAGCAGCGCCGCGCCGGGCTTGAGGACGATCAGGGCGGCGAGGACGGCGGGCAGGAACCAGATGCCCACCAGCAGACCCTCGGCGGGGCGGAACGCCATCGTCAGCGGGCTGATCAGGGTGTAGAGCTGGCCGTACCCCAGGAACGCGACGCCGAAGGCTGCCCCGATCATGACGGTGACCAGCAGATCAATGGTGCGAAAGCGTGTCATCACTTCTCCTTCCTCTCACGGAAGGGGCGCACGGCATCATCGATGCCGCACGGATATCCCGACTCCCTACGCCGGTGTGAACCGGATCAGGTTCGAGGGTCTGCGCAGGTTCGCGCACTCTCAGCACCCCGTTGGTGCTCCCCTGTCAGTGGATGACCGGCACTCAGGATACTCCCTCGGCGGTGGCGTCAGCGCCGCGCCCGGATCGCCTGGTCGATGGCCGCGGCCGTCGCCTCGGGGTCCTCGGGCGTCAGCAGATACCCGGTGCCCTCGCGGCCGACGATCTCGACCATGGTCCCCGGCCGGGTGACGACCATGCGGTAGGACTGCCGCGTCTCACCGCCGGTCAGCAGCTTCCGGTCGCCGACGGGCCGCAGCTCCTCGGGCCGGGCGGGGGTCACCATGCCGCGGCGCCATCCGTAGCCGCCGAGGCTCGCCCCGACGGCAGGCTGCGGCACGATGCGGTACTGGACGGTGCGGAAGCCGGCCAGCGGCCACGTCGGGCGCGGCAGGAAACCGCCGAGGCTCACCGTAAGGCCGCGGTCGTCGACGATGAAGCGCGTGTGCTGGCCCATCCAGGTCCACAGCGCCAGCAGTGCGAACACCCCGGCGGCCGGCGGCACGGCGGCCACGAGGCCGCGCTGGGCCAGCACCAGCGCCAGGACCGCACCGAACAGCAGGGTCAGGGCGATGCGGGTCCACCCGACCCAGGAGGGCCTGGTGGTGCCGACGTAGAACGGCGCCTCGGGCCTCACGGGATCCTCACCGTCGTGCTCACCAGATCGACACCCGCTCCTCGGGGGCGCGGTACATCCCGTCGCCCTCGCGCACGCCGAAGGCGCTGTGGAACTCGTCGAGATGGCCCGCGACCGTGTTGCAGCGGAACTCCATCGGCGCGTGCGGGTCCACCGCGAGCCGGCGGATCGCCTCCTGCGTGCGGTTCTTGCCCCGCCACACCGTCGCCCACGACAGGAAGATGCGCTGCAGACCGGTGTACCCGTCCAGCTCGGCCGCGGCCTCCTCGGCGGACCTGCTGGCCAGGTACGCCTTCACGGCGATGGAGAGACCGCCGAGGTCGCCGATGTTCTCGCCGATGGTGAGGGCGCCGTTGACGCGGTGGGAGTCGTCGAGGTCGCGCGGGGAGAGCTCGGAGTACTGGGCGATGAGGGTGGCGGCGCGGTCGTCGAAGGCCTGACGGTCCTCGGCCGTCCACCAGGTGACCAGGTTGCCGTCCCCGTCGTACTTCGAGCCCTGGTCGTCGAAGCCGTGGCCGACCTCGTGGCCGATGACCGCGCCGATGCCGCCGAAGTTCACGGCGTCCTCCGCCTCGCCGTCGAAGAACGGCGGCTGCAGGATGGCGGCGGGGAAGACGATCTCGTTGCGCCCGGGGTTGTAGTAGGCGTTGACCGTCTGCGGCGTCATGTGCCACTCGGTCTCGTCGATGGGGCCGCCGACCTTGGCGTACTCGTAGTCGGCGTCGAAGCGGCGTGCGGCGCGCGCGGTGGCGACCAGGTCGCCGGGGACCACCTCGAGCCCGTCGTACTCGCGCCAGCGCTCGGGGTAGCCGATCTTGGGGGTGAACTTCTCGAGCTTGGCCAGCGCCTTCTCCCGGGTGGCCGGCGTCATCCACTCCAGGGTCCCGATCGAGCTGCGGTAGGCCTCCAGCAGAGCATCGACCAGTGCGGTCATGCGCTCCTTGTGGGCCGGCGGGAAGTGGCGGTCGACGTACTCGCGGCCGACGGCGAAGCCCACGGCGCCCTCGACGAAGGCGACGCCGCGCTTCCAGCGCTCGCGCAGCTCCTCGGCGCCGGAGAGCACCTTTCCGAAGAAGGCGAAGTCCTCCTCGACGATGGCCGCGGGCAGGTAGGGGGCGTACGAGGAGACGGCGTGGAGGGCCAGCCAGGTGCGCAGCACGGCGAGGTCCTCGCCGGCCAGCAGCTCGGCAGCGGCGGAGACGAACTCGGGCTGGCCGACCGAGACCACGTCGAAGACCGATTCCGGGGCTCCGGTGCCCTCGATGTAGGCGGTCCAGGGGAAGGCCGGGGCCAGCTCGCGGCGCTGCGCCTCGTCCATCGGGTTGTTGGACTTCTCGCGGTCGCGCAGGCGCACGACGTCGACGTGGCATCCGGCCAGGCGGGTCTCGAAGTCCATCACCGCGGTGGCCTGTGCGGCCGCATCGCCCTCGACCAGGCCCTCGCGGCCGGGCAGGCCGGTCAGGCGGGCGAGAGCGGCCAGGTGCTCGGTGTAGGCCTCGCGGATCTGCCCGTAGTGCTCCTCGCGGTAGTAGGACTCATCGGGCAGGCCGAGCCCGCCCTGATGCAGTTTGACCTGGTAGCTGGAGGAATCGTGGTCGTCGGTCCACACGTAGGCCAGCAGGGCGCTCGCGCCCGAATCCGGGGCGGCCATGGTGCGGGTGATGGCCTCGAGGTCGTCGGCCGCGGTGATGGAGCTCAGCATGTCCTCGAGGGGCGCGGTACCGGCCGCCTCGATCGCCTCGGTGTCCATGAACATGCGGTACAGCGCGCCGACGCGGCCGCGGTCGGTGACGGGTGCTCCCTCGGCGGCCCCGTCTCCGGTCCCCGCCGCCTGCTCGACCTCTGCCGCCGCCTGCTCGACGATCTCCCGCACCCGCTCCTCGGAGAGGTCGCGCAGCTGATGGAAGGCTCCGTCGCTGGAGCGGTCCGCCGGGATCCGGTGCTCGCGCAGCCATCGCCCGTTGACGTGGCCGAAGAGGTCGTCCTGGAGGCGGATGCCCGGATCGACCTGGTCGAGGACGAGGCCGGAGTTCACGGTGGTCTCGGACGAGGGGGCAGTGGTCATCATCGCTCCTGCGGGATCGGACGGAGGGGACAGGTGTGGGGTGCGCCGTCAGGGGGTCGCCAGACCCAGCGAGGCGAGGGCGAGGGTCAGCAGGCCGATCACGAGCGGGGCGTACGCCCAGGGGGACCGGGAGCGCTGCGCCGGCGGCCGGCGCTGGATGACCAGGGTGGACAGGCCGGAGCCGACGGAGAGGACCGCGGTGCCGATGGCGAGGACCGGGGACATGATCACCAGGGCGGTCGCTCCCACCTGGAAGGCGACGGTGCCGATCACGTCCAGCAGCCGCATGATCACGGTGGAGCGGGCGCCGACGCGTCCTGCGAGCAGCGTCGAGACGGCGTCCTCGGACCATTGCGAGGGGCGCGCGATGCGGCGACGGGTCGCGACCGTCTGCACCGTGGCCAGGGCCAGCCACACGATGGCCGCGCCCGCGCCGACCCACACGCCGAGCTCGGCGCGGATGTCCGCCGGCCACAGCAGCATCGCCAGCAGCACCGCGGCCACGCGCAGCACCTCCTCGATCGTGCTGCGCACCGCGAGCAGCCCTGGGTTCACGGCCAGCTGCCGGCGGGTGCGCGCGACGAACAGGCTGGTCGCGACCAGGGCGAGCAGGTGCGAGGCGCCCAGGGCGACGCCCAGCAGGAGCACCACGGGGCTGGTGGGGGCCAGCGGCAGGATCGCCAGGAGCAGGACCACCCCGAGCACGGGGATGATCAGGGCGAGGATCGAGTAGCCCTGGACCAGGCCGCGCACCAGGTCGGCGCCTGTGGGCGGGTGGTCGTGGCCGGTGTGGTCGTGCGGGTCGGCGCAGGCCTGCTCCGCGGGCTGGCCCGTGGTGCCGGGGCGGCCGGAGGTGTCGGTCATGGAACTCCTTCGAAGTCCCTCTCAGGGTAGCGGGGCTCAGGAACCATTCCGGTCGGTGTGGAACGATGTGAGCGTGAGGACCGACGCTGCTGAGACCAGGGGACCAGGGCTGACCCCGGTGCAGCGCCAGCGCGCCATCGGTTCCGTGGTGGCGGCGGCCACGGGAGACGCTCTCGGCGCCCCGTACGAGTTCCACGCTCCGGTGGTGGCCTCCGAGGACATCGGCATGATCGGTGGCGGAGTGCTGGGCTGGCAACCGGGGGAGTGGACCGACGACACGTCCATGGCGATCGTGGTGCTGGAGGCGGCGATCTCCGCGTCGGACGGGCACGATCTGCGCATCGAATCCGCTCAAGATCACATCGCCCGCGAGTGGTACTCCTGGTCGCTGGGCACACCGGATATCGGCACGCTCACCTCGACGGTGGTGCGTCGCGCCGCAGACCTGGCGTGGGCGGACGGTCACTACGCGCCCAGGGCGGCGGACTTCCGCGCCGCGGCGGCCGGTGCGCACGAGGAGCTCCCGGCCAATGCCGGCAACGGGTCGCTGATGCGCACCCACGTCGCGGTCCTGCCCTACCTGCTCTCGTCCGACGACGACGTGGCCGACGCGATCGACGTGGTGTGCCGGCTCACACACGTCCATCCCGATGCCACCGAGGCCTGCATGCTGTGGGGCTTCGCGGTGCGCCACGCGATCCTCACCGGGGAGCTCGACGTGCGCCGCGGCCTGTCCCGGCTGGACGACGAGCGCCGGGCGCTGTGGATCGACCGCATCGAGGAGGCCGAGGCCGGGACCCCCGTCTCGTTCCGGCGCAACGGCTGGGTCGTCGGTGCGTTCCAGGCGGCGTGGTCCGCGATCACCGTGGTCAGCCCGATCCCGCAGGGCAAGTTCGACCAGCGCGACGCCATGGTCGCCGCCCTGGATGCGGCGGCCCGCGCCGGGTACGACACGGACACCGTCGCCTGCATCACCGGCGCCCTGCTCGGGGCCGCGCTGGGGCCGAAGTCGGTGCCGCCGGAATGGCGGCGCATGCTCTTCGGCTGGCCCGGCTACGAGGTCGACGAACTGATCGGCCTGGTCGACCAGGTGCTCGAGCCGATGCTCGCCCCTGCCGGCGAGGAGATCTGATCGTGTCGGAGCGAGGCTGGGATCTGCGCGTCCTCAGCTGGAACCTGTGGGAGCTCCGGGGCGACCTGCGGGCCGCGATCGAGGCGATCGTCGACCTCGAGCCCGACGTGCTGCTGATGCAGGAAGCGCCGCGGTTCGTGCTGCCGACGGCGCGGCTGGCCTGGTTCGCCGAGCAGACCGGACTGCGCGTCCTGGTCGGCGGCGCGGGCGGCCGGGGGCTGGCGATCCTGGCGAGCGACGAGATCGCCCGGCAGGTGATCCGGCGCGGCGCCCATCCCGTCGCCCAGCGGCTGAGCGACCTGAACTCGACCTACCCGCGTGGGGTGGCCGCCGTGCGGCTCTCGGTGCCCGGTGGCGGCGCGGTCGTCGTCTCCTCCACGCATCTCGCGCTGCAGGAGGAGAACCGCATCGCCCACGCCGAGCACCTCAGCGCGCTGGTGCGCGGGGCGGGCGCGCCGGTGATCGTCGGCGGGGATCTGAACGAGACGGCCGACGGTGCGGCCCGCCGCCTCCTCGCGCCGGTGCTGGAGGACCCTGCGGAGCCCTCGGAGCTCACCTTCCCGGCGGCCCGTCCTCTCCGACGGATCGACGCGGTGATGACCACGCCCGCGGTGCAGGTGCGCCGAGCCGGGGCGGTCACCTCGACGCAGCGGGTCGCCGCGGAGCGTCTGGCCGGCGCCTCCGACCATCTGCCGACGCTGCTGGACGTGACGGTCCGGGGCTGAGCGGCCGGGGCTCGCTGCGTCGATCCCGGTCACCGCACCGGGTGCAGACCCGTCCGCAGCGCGATGAGGTCGTCCTGGCCGCCGACATGACGGATCGCCACGCCGTTCTCGTCCCGGCCGACCACGGTGAGCTGGGTGCGGTAGGCGTCGATCGCGCGATGCACGGCAGCGCCCGTCCCGGGATGCTCCCGCCAGGAGATCCCGGTCTTCTCACCATCGGTCTCCTCACGGTCGGGCCGCTCACCGCTGGCGACCTCCACGAACGGGATCCCCGTGCGCCGGCAGGCCTCGAGCGTCACGTGGTGGGCGTGGACGTGGTCGGGGTGCCCGTACGAGCCGTCGTCGTCGTACCCGATCACCACATCGGGACGGACGTGCTCGAGGAGGGCCACCAGATCGGTCACCGCGTCCTCGAGGGGGCGATGCGTGAAGCTCGTCGGCCCCGCCGTGTCGGACGGGCCGGCGAGCCCGTCTCGCACCCACTGCATCCCCGAGTCGCGATACCTGCGTGGTGCGGCACCGGGGGCGAGGGCCGGAGCCGTGCCGAGCATGTGCCGTTCGGCGACGCCGAGCGCGTTCGTGGCGGCGTCGATCTCCGTCT